>NZ_QEES01000007.1 GCF_003115775.1 Cellulomonas sp. WB94 | reverse complement strand
AGCGGCGCACCGTCTGCGCGGCGTTGTTGATGAGGATGTCGAGCGGGCCGGCCGCGGCCACCGTGTCGGCGAGCGCGACGACCTGGGCCGGGTCACGCAGGTCGATCCCGACGATGGTCAGCCGGTCGAGCCACTCCTCGGAGTCGGGCATCGCGGCGAACCGGCGGGCGGCGTCGCGGGGGAACCGGGTCGTGATGGTCGTGTGCGCGCCGTCCCGGAGCAGCCGCAGCGCGATGTACATGCCGATCTTGGCGCGGCCGCCCGTGAGCAGCGCGCGCTTGCCGGTCAGGTCGGTGCGCGCGTCCCGCTTCGCGCGGTTGAGCGCCGCGCAGGACGGGCAGAGCTGGTGGTAGAACGCGTCGACGTGGGTGTACAGCTCCTTGCAGATGTAGCACGGCCGCGGCTTCAGCAGGGTCCCCGCGCTGGCGCCCGGCGCGGTGGCGACGAGGAAGATCCCCTGCGTCTCGTCGTCGATCCGGCCGGGGCTGCCGGTCGCTGTGGCGTGCACGACGGCGCGGTCGGCGGTGCTGATCGCGTCGCGACGTTCGGTGCGGCGCTGCCGCTTCGCGGACTTGAACAGCTGCGACGTGGCGCGGCGTGCGACCGCGAGCTGGGGGTGGTCGGACGGGAGCTGTCCGACCTCGTCGATCACCCGGAGGAAGACCGCGAGGTCCGCGGGGTCGACACCCTCGCCGGGTTCCGTCGCCGCAGCGTCGTCGGTCTGGGTTGCCGTCATGAGTCCTGCCGTCCTGCCGTGATGCCGCCGCGGGCGGTTCGGTCACGCCGATCTCCGCGTGTTTGCCACGTCAACTGTACGTGGCCCCCGGGGAGGGCCGGGCGAGCACCCGGACCAGAGGACTCAGGCGAGGTTGCCCGCCGCGCGGCGCCGCTCGCGCTGCTCGGCCGGATCGGGTACCGGGACCGCCGCAAGGAGGGCGCGCGTGTAGGGGTGCGCGGGTGCGCGCAGGACGTCGGCGGTCGAGCCGATCTCCACCAGCTTGCCGCCGCTCATGACCGCGACCTCGTCCGCGACCAGGTCGATCACGGCCAGGTCGTGGCTGATGAACAGGCACGCGAAGCCCATCTCGGCCTGCAGCCGCTGGAAGAGCGCGAGCACCGTCGCCTGGACCGACACGTCGAGAGCGCTCGTCGGCTCGTCGGCGATCAGCAGGTCCGGCGCGAGAACCAGGGCGCGGGCGAGGCTCACCCGTTGGCGCTGACCGCCCGACAGCTCGTGCGGGTACCGCGTGGCGTAGGCCGCGGGCAGCTCGACGGCCTCGAGCAGCTCGGCGACGCGCCGGTGGCGCGAGGCGTCGTTCCCGACCGCGTGCACCGACAGCGGCTCCGAGATGCACGCGCCGACGCTCGCGCGCGGGTTGAGCGACGCCGCCGGGTCCTGGAAGACGAACCCGAAGCGCCGGCGCAGCGCACGCAGCGTGGCGGGCGAGGCCGTCCGTAGGTCGGTGCCGAAGACCTCGATGCTCCCGGCGGCCGCGGGCACGAGGCCGACGACCGTGCGGCCGACCGTCGTCTTGCCCGACCCGGACTCGCCGACCAGGCCGAGCACCCGACCCGGCTCGATCGTCAGAGACACCCCGTCGACGGCGCGCACCCGGGGGCTCCCGAGCCGTCCGGGGAACTCCACCACGAGGTCCCGGACCGCCAGCGCAGGCGTCGAGGTACCCGCGCTGGGGGCCGGAGGCTGTGCGTCGACGTGCGAGCGTCCCTGCCCCAGGTGGGGGACCGCTGCGAGCAGGCGCTGCGTGTACGGGTGCGCGGGGGCCCCGAAGATCTGCGCGGCCGTCCCCTGCTCGACGACCTGCCCGCGGTACATCACGACGACCCGGTCGGCCAGGTCGGCGACGACGCCCATGTTGTGGGTGATGAGGACGATCGCGGTGCCGAGCCGGTCCCGCAGGTCACGCAGGAGCTCGAGGATCGCCGCCTGGACGGTGACGTCGAGGGCCGTGGTCGGCTCGTCGGCGATGATCACCTCGGGCTCGCACGCGATCGCGATGGCGATCATGACGCGCTGCTTCTGCCCGCCGGACAGCTGGTGCGGGTAGGAGTGGGCGCGTCGGGCCGGGTCGGGGATCCCGACCAGGTCGAGGAGCTCGACGGCGCGAGCCCGGGCGGCCCGGCGCGACATCTGGCGGTGCGAGCGCAGCGCCTCGACGACCTGCCAGCCCACCGTCCGGACCGGGTCGAGCGACGTCGCGGGCTCCTGGAAGATCATGGCGATCCGGTTGCCGCGGATCCGGCGCATGGGCTCGCCGCGCAGCCCGGTGAGCTCGGTCCCGTCGAGCTGGGCCGATCCCTGGACGGTCGCGGTCCCGGGCAGCAGCTCGAGGAGGGCGCGCGAGCTCACGGACTTGCCGGAACCCGACTCGCCGACGACCGCGACGATCTCGCCGGGAGCGACCTCGAAGCTCACCTCACGGACCGCGCGGACGGGGTCACCGTCGGTCTGGAACGTGACGCTCAACCGGTCGAGGCTGAGCATGGGTGGCGTCGGGACGCTCATCGGTCGTCCTCCGTCGTGGGTGCGGGATCGGAGCCGGAGCCGAGCGCGCCGGCGGCGGGGCCGAGATCCCCGGGCAGCGCGATCTCATCCTCGTCCGCGGTCGACGTCCCGCCACCGCGTGTGCGCAGCATCGGGTTCAGCACATCGTTGAGGCTCTCGCCGACGAGGGTGACCCCGGCGACGACCAGCACGATCGCCAGGCCCGGGTAGACGCCGGTCCACCAGATGCCGTTGGTGGCGTCGGCCAGCGCCTTGTTGAGGTCGTAGCCCCACTCGGCCGCAGCGGAGGGTTCGATGCCGAAGCCGAGGAAGCCCAGACCGGCCAGGGTGAGGATCGCCTCGGACGCGTTGAGCGTCGCGAGGACCGGCAGCGTCTGGGACACGTTGGGGAGCACGTGGCGGAACATGATCCGGCCCGGACGAGCCCCCGTGATGCGGGCGGACTCCACGAACGGTTCGTTCTTCACGGAGACGGTCAGGTTGCGCACGACCCGGAAGTACTGCGGGACGTACACCACGGTGATCGAGATCGCGGCGGCAAGGATCCCGCCGAACGGGGTCGACCGACCGCCCGAGATCATGATCGAGACGATGATCGCGAGCAGCAGGGACGGGAACGCGTACAGGGCGTCCGTGATGAGCACGAGGATGCGGTCGAGCACCCCGCCGAAGTAGCCGGAGACCAGTCCGAGCGGGACACCGACCAGCAGCGAGATCGCGACGGCCAGGACGATGACCGTCAGCGCGGTGCGGGCTCCGAACAGGACGCGCGAGAGCACGTCCTGACCGCCCACGGTCGTGCCGAACAGGTGCGCGGCGCTCGGCGGCTGCTGCGTGCCGAAGATCACCCCGCCGGCCCGGTCGGCGTTGAAGCCGTACGGCGCGAGGAGCGGGGCAAGCACCGCGGCAGCGACGAACAGGGTGATGACGGCGATGCCGCCGAGGAGCATCCCGCGCTGCAGGCCGTGCGTGGACCGGAGCAGCGCGACACCCGGGAATCCCCGACGCGGCGGCGGCCCGGCGAGACCTTCGGTCTCGATGGTGACGATGGCGCTCATCAGTACCTCACTCTCGGGTCGACGAGAGCGTTGATGACGTCGATGAGGAAGCTCGCAAGGGCGACGACGACAGCGATCGCCGTCACCAGACCCTGCACGGCGACGAAGTCCCGTGCGAGCAGGTAGCGCGAGAGCACGTAGCCGAGCCCCTGCCACTCGAACGTGGTCTCCGTGAGGATCGCTCCTCCGAGGAGCATCGCGATCTGCATCCCCATCACCGTCACGACGGGGACGAGCGCGTTGCGGAACGCGTGCTTGCGCACGACGAGCCGCTCCGGGACGCCCCGGGCGCGCGCGGCCGTGACGTAGTCGGTGCGCATGGTCTCGATCAGGTTGATCCGGATGAGCCGGATGAAGACTCCGGCGGTGAGCAGACCGAGGGCGAGCGCCGGCAGGATCGCATGGCGCAGCACGTCCAGGACGTACCCCGTGTCCCCGTACAGGATCGCGTCGACGACCATGATGTTGGTCTTCGGCTGCACGTTGGTCAGCGCGACCTCGACCCCCGCCGACGCTCGGCCGGAGGCAGGCAGCCAGCCGAGCGTCGCGGAGAAGAGCAGCTTGAGGAGCAGCCCGACGAAGAACACCGGTGCGGCGTACACGAGCACTGCGAACATCCGGATGCTCACGTCGGGGAGCCGGTCCCGGTAGCGCGCAGCGAGCCGCCCCAACGGGACCCCGACGAGGAACGCGACGAGGAGTGCCCAGACGCTCAGCTCGAGCGTCGCGGCCCCGTTGGTGACGAGCACCTCGCTGATCGCACGGTGGTCCGTCAGCGCGGTGCCGAAGTCCCCGCGCAGCAGACCGGCGAGGTACTCGCCGTACTGGGTGAGGATCGGTCGGTCGAAGCCTGCCGCGGCCCGTCGCTCTGCCAGCTGGGCGGCCGACAACCGCCCCCCCTGGGAGGCGGTGATCGGGTCGCCGATGACGCGCATGAAGAAGAACACGACCGTGACCAGGATCAGCACGGTAGGGACGATCAGTGCGAGTCGGACCAGCAGGTAACGAACGAGGGGGCTACGCGGGACGAGCCGCCGTGGAAGGGTTGCTGCGAGGGAAGACGTCGGTCAGCCCTTCGTCAGCACGGCGTAGCGGAACTGGAACGACGCGTTGAGCGTGTCCTTGACCCCGTCCACGCCGTCACGGGCGACGGCGACCTGCGAGCCCTGGAGCAGCGGGACCGTGGACAGGTACTTCTCGGCCATGAGCTGCTGGATCTTCTCGATGGTCGCGGTCCGGCTGGTCGTGTCCTTGTCCGTGCGCTCCGAGGCGAGCAGGGTCGAGATCTCGTCGTTCTCGAAGTGGTTGCCGAGGAAGTTGCCCTTGTCGAAGAACGGCGTCAGGTAGTTGTCGGCGTCCGAGAAGTCCGGGAACCAGCCGAGCTGGTAGGCCGGGTAGGCGTCGGCGGTGCGCTCCTTGGCGTACGTGACCCACTCGGTCGACTGGAGCTGGACCGAGAAGAGCTTGGTCGCCTCGAGCTGACGCTTGACCGCGTTGTACTCCTGGTCGGAGCTCGGCCCGTAGTGGTCGGGGTTGTACTGCAGCTGGAGGGTGACGGGGGCGGTCACGCCGGCATCGGCGAGCGCCTTGGTGGCCGCGGCCACGTCAGGCTTGGTGCCGTAGAGGTCCTTGAACGGCGTCGCGGCACCCGGCAGGCCCTCGGGCACGTACGAGTACAGCGGCGTGTAGGTGTCCTTGTAGACCTGCGTCGCGATCTCCTGGCGGTCGAGCGAGAACGCGAAGGCCTTGCGGATCGCGAGCTTCTGCTCGGGGGTGTCTCCCGGCATCGTGTTCATGTTGAACACGACGTACCTGATCTCGCCGCCGGGGCCGGTCACGACGTTGACGCCGTCGGTCGTCTTCAGGCTGTCGATGTCGGTCGCCGTGAGGCTGCGGGTCGCGACGTCGATGGCGCCGCTCGCGATGTCGAGCTTGAGGTTGTTGGCGTCCGCGTAGTACTTCAGCGTGATGCTGTCGTTCTTCGGGGCGCCCTGGATGCCCGCGTAGTCGGCGTTCTTGGCCAGCACGACGAGCTCGTTCTTCTTGTACGAGGAGATCGTGTACGGACCGGCGAAGGCCTTCGCCGTGGTGATGGCGGAGTCGTCGAGCAGCGTATCGGCCGGGAAGGTCTTCTCGTCGACGATCGGTCCGGCGGGGGAGGCCAGGACCTGGGCGAACGTCTGGTCGTTGGCCGACTTGAGCGTGAAGGCCACGGTCTTGTCGTCGGTGGCAGCGATCGACTCGATGTTGCCCAGCAGCGACGACGGCCCGTTGGCGTCGGCGATCTTGATCTGGCGGTCGAAGCTGTACTTGACCGTCGAGGCGTTGACCGGGTTGCCGTTCGCGAACTTCAGGCCGTCCCGGAGGATGCAGGTGTAGACCGTGTCGGACGTGAACTCGCAGCTCTTGGCCGCGTCAGGGGCCAGCTCGGCACCGCCCGGCTTGAAGCTCATGAGGAACGGGTAGACCTGGACCTCGATGTTGAACGAGCCGTTGTCGTACGAGCCCGCCGGGTCGATCGCCGTCACCTTGTCCGTCGTCCCGACGAGGATCCCGGCCCCAGCCGCCGCACCCGCGCTGCTGGTCGCGCCGCCGTCGGTGCGGCCCGCGCCGCACGCGGTCAACGCAAGAAGGGTCACGGCTGCTGCCGCGACCGCTGCGACACGGCGGTTGATGCTCGTCTTCACGGTGGTCCTCTCGGAGGTGGATCAGGGGTTCATCGGGGCTGCCCCGGCGCACTGCTGGACAACGCAGGCGCGTCTCGGATAGCGCACCGAGAGTCTCCCACCGCTGTGTTAACCCAAAGTATCCCCCCAAGTTACGTCTCGGTAACAGTTCGTCGGTCAGGCTCGGGGCGGCACGACGCTGAGCACGCGCGTGATGAAGATCTCGAACTCCGCCAGGTAGTCGCGCAGGAACTGCGCGGTGCTCTCGTCGGTCACCTCGCCGTCGTCGGTGAAGAGGCCGGGCTTGAACTGGATGTACGCCTCAGGCGCGTTCATCTGCGGGGAGTTGCAGAAGCTCAGGATGCTGCGCAGGCTCTGCTGCGCCACCGCCGTGCCGAGGGCCCCGGGCGAGGCGCCGATCACCGCGGACGGCTTGTGGGCGAACGAGTTCGTGCCCCACGGGCGGCTCGCCCAGTCGATGGCGTTCTTCAGGGCGCCCGGGAGAGAGCGGTTGTACTCCGGGGTCACGAAGAGCACAGCATCGACCGCGGCGATCGCGTCCTTGAGCGCGATACCTTCCGGCGGGTACGCGGCGTCGTAGTCGTAGCTGTACAGCGGCAGGTCCCGGATCTCGATCTCGACGAGATCCAGTCCCGGCGGCGCGAGGCGGATCAGGGCCTTCGACAGCGTGCGGTTGATCGACGCCCGCGCGAGGCTCCCGACGAAGTAGCCGACCGTGTACGGGGACATGACAGACCCGCCTCCCTCCGAGACTGGCGCGCCGGTAAGTGGCGCAGCTCCAGGTTCCCTCGGGATGCGGGCGCTGTCACCTCCCCCGGATCAGATGAAGAGCAGCTGGGCACCGTCCGTCAGCTCGATGAAGTCGGTCGCGCTGATGATGCCCTCGACGTCGTCGTAGAGGTCCGCCTCGGTCAGCTTGTTCATGTCGGCCGACATGCGGCACGCCCACAGGTGGCCGCCGGACGCGACGATCTGCTCGAGGAACTCGGGCACCTCGGGGACGTCGAGGTCGGCGATCGACTTCTTGAGCCTCGACGTCGCCATGCCCGTCATGCCAGGCAGGCCACCGAGGCCCTGGGGCATGTGGGTCGCGGTGTTCCCCAGCATGGTGAACTTCAGGTCGCCCATGGTCTTCTTGTTGATCATGTCGAAGCCCCAGAACGTGAAGAACATGTGGACCTCGACGCCTTCGCCGAGGGCAGCGTTCGCGAGGATGAGGCCGGGGTAGGCCATGTCCAGGCTGCCCTTGGAACAGATGATGGCGAGCTTGCGACCGGCACCGGCGTCGGTGTCGAAGTTGGGGACGACGGCGGGTGCGGTGTCAGGGATGGTGGTCATGGCGGGTTCCTCGGTTCTCGTCGGGAGTTCTCGTCGGGACGGTCAGACGCAGCCGTGCGGCTTGGGCAGGCCGGCGACGTAGGCGATCTTCTTGGCGGGCTTCTGCGGGAACAGAGCGAACAGCTGCTTGATGGGGATGCCTCCGACGGTCGAGATGCGGCGCAGCGTCGCGGTCTCGCCCTGCGTGGCGAAGTCGGCGCGCAGGAACCGGACCGCCGCCATGTGCTCGTCGGTGAGGGTCAGGCCGATCTGCTCGGCGAGGACGCGGGCGAGGTCCTCGTCCCACTCGGCGGGGTCGGTGAGGAACCCCTCGGCATCGACGTGGATCTGGTGGCCGGCGAGCGTGGTGACGGGCATGGTGGTCTCCTTCTAGTCCGTGGGTGACGGGGTGGACGACGTCGTGGTCGGCACGGTCTTGCCGGCCATCGACATGAGCGTGGGCACGGGCATCCGGCGGCCCGGCAGCAGGATGTTCCAGTAGATCCAGCGGAACGCGAGCTTGCCGAGGTGGTTGGCGCGGGTCTCCTTGAGGAGCTTCATCGGTCCGATGTACGGCACGGGGTACGAGCCGGGCAGTGGCTCGGTGTCGTAGTTGAAGTCGATGAGCAGACCCTTGCCGTCGCCGGACTCGATGAAGCAGTTGGCGTGGCCGTCGAACGACCCGGTCATCGGCTTCCCGGCGACGTGCTCGAGGAAGTTGTCGACGAAGATGTCGACCGCGAAGTGAGCGACCGATCCCGCCTTCGAGGCCGGGATGTCGCTCGCGTCGCCGACCGCGAAGATGTTCGGCCACACCTTCGACAGCAGGGTGTGCTTGTCGACGGCGACATAGTTGAGCTCGTCGCCGAGCCCCGACCGGGCGACGAAGTCGGCGCCCATGTTGATCGGGATGGTGACGAGCAGGTCGAAGGGGATCTCGCGCTCGTCGTAGGAGACGAGGGTCTTGGTCTCGGGGTCGATGTGCTCGACGAGGAAGTCGGCCTCCACGACGATCTTGCGGTCGTCGAGCATCGAGCCGAGGCGCTCGGACGCGATCGGCTTGGTGAACGCGCCGGGCAGCGGCGTCACGTAGACGAGCTCGACGCGGTCGCGCAGCCCCTGCTTGCGCAGCCACGCGTCGGCGAGGAACGTGAACTCGAGCGGCGCGACCGGGCACTTGATGGGCATGTCGGCGATGTGGACGACGAGCCGGCCGTGGTCGAAGTGCCGCAGTGCCTCGGCCAGTGCCATCGAGCCGTCGAGCGTGAAGAAGTCGAAGATGCTGCGACGCCACTCGGCACCGAGCATGCCGGGGGTCTGGTCGGGTCGCGGCGACGTGCCGGACGCGATGACCAGGTAGTCGTACGGGAGCTCACGTCCGCCGACCAGCGTGACCTTGCTGGCAGCGGGGTCGATCACGTCGACCTCGCCGATCACGAAGTCGACGTGGTCCGGCAGGAACCTGTGCCGGGAACGCGTGACCTGCTTCGGGGAGTACGTCCCGAACGGGAGGAACAGGTAGCCGGGCTGATACGGGTGGACGTCGTCGCGGTCGACGATCGTGATGTCCCACGTGCCGACGTCGAGCCGGCGCCGCAGCTTGTTGGCAATCATCGTCCCGGCTGTGCCCGCGCCGAGCACCAGCAGTCGCTTCTGCACGGCTCACTCCTTCGTGTGGCGTGTGATCCTCAGTGATCAACTTCACGGTACGGAGCCGTGGCGACAGATCGAGTGACCTAGGTCCTGGGTACCCCGTGGGGTATCTGTGCGGGCCGGTCGGCCAGACTGGCTCGGTGCGCTTCCAGCCGCTCTCCACCGCCGCTCTCGTCGAGCACGTCGTCGCCCTCGTGCTGCAGCTCGACGCCGGTCGGCGGTGGCGGCTCGCTGTCGACGGCCCGCCCCCGACTCGACCCGGAGACCTCGCCGATGCGCTCGTGGCTCCGCTGCGGGCCCTCGGGCGGCCCGTCGTCCGAGCGAGCGCGGACGACTTCCTCCGGCCCGCGTCGCTGCGCTGGGAGCACGGTCGCCTCGACGCCGACGCGTTCTACACCGATCGGCTCGATGTCGGCGCGCTGTCGCGCGAGCTGCTCGACGGCTTCGGCCCGGACGGCACCGGGAGGTACGTGGCGTCCTTCTGGGACGCGGCGCGCGAGCGAGCGACCCGCGCGCCGCACGAGCAGGCAGCGCCGGGCGCGATCCTCCTGCTCGACGGCAGCCTGCTGCTCGGGCGCGGGCTCCCGCTGGACCTGACGGTGCATCTGTCGGTGCGGGCCGAGACTCTCGCCCGCAGCACGCCGCAGGACGAGCGGTGGACCCTCCCGGCCTTCAGCAGGTACGCGGACGAGGTCGTGCCTGAACGCAGCGCCGACGTCGTGGTTCGCGTGGACGACCCGCGTCATCCGGCGCTCCTGCTCGATCGCTGAGGGAGGCGGCTCGCCGCGTCGGACACAGGCGCCCGAGGTCAGCCGGCGATCGCGTTCACGACCCTGCCGAAGACCGCCGGTGCGCGGTGAGCGAACGGGACGATCGCACCCCGGGCCGGTGACGAGGCCCACGCCAGCAGCCCGGTCGTCAGGAGCCAGTAGTCCCGGGTCACGTGGGCCCAGGCGCGCTCGTAGCCGGCCGGGTCGTCGAGGTAGGCGATCGCCGCCGCCGCCTGGGCGAACCCGACGCGCAGGCCCTCGCCCGTCAAGGCGTCGACATAGCCCGACGCGTCACCGACCAGGCGGATGTTGCCGATCGTGCGCCGCACGCTCCGTTGACGCAGGGGCCCTGCCCCGCGCACCGGCCCGGCGGGCCGAGCCCCCGCGAGGTGCTCGACGAGCTCAGGGAACTCGGTCAGCGCCGCGTCATAGTCCACCGACCGCGGCCCGAGCAGCGCGATCCCGACGAGGTCCTCGGCCACCGGAGTGACGTACGCCTCGGCGTGCCTGCCCCAGTAGACCTCGACGAAGTCGGTCCACGCCGGGACCACGAAGTGGCGACGCAGCCCGTAGCGGGACGGCACCTGGAGTCGTCCCGAGTGGTCTGCGGGCACCTGGAGGCCGGTCCGACGCCGGACCGTCGAGTGCAACCCGTCGCACGCGAGCAGCCATCGGGCCCTCAGCCCGGCCGCCTCGACCATCCCCGGGCTGTCGGTCACCGTGCCGATCCGCCCGGTCACCTGCTCGACCCCGAGCTCGAGGGCCCGCTCGAGCATGGTCGTGTGCAGCGCGGTGCGCCGCACGCCCCGGCCGAACCCCGCGCTGAACTCGTGCTCGGCGTGCTGGTGACGGTTGCGGTAGCTGATCCCGACGATGCGGTGTCCCGGCGGGTCGACCCCCAGCCGGTCGAGGGCCGCAATCGCGCCCGGCATGAGCCCCTCGCCGCACGCCTTGTCGATCGGTGCGGTGCGTGGCTCGACGACGATGACGCTCAAGCCGACGAGTCGCGCCTCGATCGCTGCGGCGAGCCCGACCGGGCCACCGCCGATCACGAGGACGTCCGCATCCAGGCGGACGCTCATGCAGGTCCGCCCGCGGTCGTCGCGGGGTGCTCGACGCTGCGCGGCGCCAACCCGAGCGCGCGCTCCTCGGCGGGGATGCGGAACCAGCCCAGGAGCACCGCGTTGAGCACCGTGAACACGAGGGCGGTCACCCACGCGGTGTGGACGAGGGGCAGCGCAAAGCCCTCGACGACGACGGCGACGTAGTTGGGGTGCCGCAGCCACCGGTACGGCCCCGAGCTCACGAGGGGCAGCCCCGGCACGGTGATCACCCGGGTGTTCCAGCGCGGCCCGAGCACGGCGATGCACCACCACCGCAGCACCTGGCTGGCCAGCGCAGCAACCAGGGCGACCCAGCCGAGGGCTGGCAGGAACGGTCGGTCGGCGAGCACCACCTCGGCGGCGCAGCCGATGAGCAGAGCCGTGTGCAGCGTGACCATCGCCGGAAAGTGCCCTCGACCGTGCTCGGTGCCTCCGCGAGCGAACGACCAGCGCGCGTTCCGGGCCGACACGACCAGCTCGGCGAGGCGCTCGACCGCGACAGCGCCGAGCAGGACGAGGTAGAGGGTGACGGTCACGGCCGGACTCCGGTGGCCGGCCGGCGCAGCAGCACGACCTCGGCGCTGACGCCCGGCCCGAACGCGAAGAGCACCGCGAGCTCGCCGGGCGCCGGGCTCGCGTCGGCAAGGACGTCAGCCAGGATGTGCAGCACCGATGCGGACGACAGGTTGCCGACCCGCGCGAGGGACGCACGACTGCGGGCGAACGCGGCCGGGGGCAGGGACAGCGCGTGCTCGGCGGCCTCCAGGATGCGAGGCCCGCCGGCGTGGGCAATCCAGGTCGTGACGTCGGCCGGCACGGCTCCGTGCTGAGCGAGCAGCGCCTGGACGTCGTCGCCGATGTGCTGCTCGACGACGTCGGCGAGGCCCGCACCGAGGACGATCCGGAAGCCGCTGCCGCCGATGTCCCAGCCGAGGGCTCCGGTGGAGTCCGGGTAGATCACGCTGCGCGTCCCGACCAGCTGGAGGCCCCTCGCGTCCATCGAGGCCGCACGCTCGTCGCCGACCATGACCACGGCGGCGGCGCCGTCCCCGAAGATTCCGCTCGAGACGAGGTTCGCCGTCGAGTCGTCACCGTGCTGAACGGTGAGCGAGCACAGCTCGACCGACACGAGCACGGCCACGTCCCGTGGATGGCCGACCAGGTAGTCGTGGACGCGAGCGATGCCTGCCGCGCCGCCGACGCAGCCCAGGCCGAAGGACGGCAGCCGCTTCACGTCCGGTCGCAGGCCCAGTCGGCCGACGAGCAGGGCGTCGATCGACGGCGCGGAGACCCCGGTCACCGAGGTGAAGAGCACGAAGTCGACGTCGGCGGGCGCCAGACCTGCGCTCGCGAGCGCCTGGCTGACCGCCCGCTCGGCAAGCTCCGAGCCGATCGCCACGAACAGGTCGTTGGTCTGGTCGAACGACGTCAGGCCCGCGTACTTCTCGAGCGGCAGCGCCAGATGACGGGTGCTGACGCCGCTCGCGGCGTGGAAGCGGTCGAGCACCGCCCGCCGCGCAGGGTTCGACGTCAGGAGCGGCCCGATCGTCGCCGTGATCTCTGACTGGTCATAGCGGTGCTCGGGGAGGACGGGAGCGACGGTCACCAGATGCGACATCTCGGCATCGTGTCATGCCGTCGGCGGTCAGCACAGGTATTGCTAACCTCAGCCGCCGGGTGTCGATGACGGGAGCGGCGGATGTGGTGGTCGTGGCGAGCCGTGCGCGGCCTCGTGCTGGCATTCCACCCAGGTCCCACCGTCGTCGTCACCGGACTGGCAGCGGCCCTCGCTGCGGGAGTCGGCGCTGAGCCGGCGACAACACTGCTCGTCGCCGCCGCGGTCCTCGCCGGCCAGCTGTCGGTCGGCTGGTCGAACGACTGGCTGGACGCCGCCCGCGACCTCGCGGTGGCACGCGCGGGGAAGCCTGTGGTCGCCGGGCTGCTCAGTGCGAGAGAGCTCCGCACCGCGGCCGCCGTGGCCGTGGCCGCGTGCGTGCCGATGTCCCTCGCGACGGGATGGCTGCCAGGCGTCGTGCACCTGCTCGCGGTGGCGAGCGCGTGGGCCTACAACCTGGTGCTCAAGCGCACGGTGCTGTCATGGCTGCCGTACGCGGTGTCGTTCGGGCTCCTGGTCCAGTTCGTCACCCTCGCCCAGCCCGGGCGCCCGGTCGCGGCCTGGTGGGCGACCGCCGGGGCGTCGCTGCTCGGTTTCGGCGCGCACGCCGCCAACGTGCTGCCCGACCTCGAGGACGATGCGGCCACGGGGGTCAGCGGGCTGCCGCACCGGCTGGGCCGAGCCCGGACCACCCTCATGGCCCTCGGCGCGCTCGTGGCGGCCGTGGTCCTCGTGGTCCTGGCCCCCGCCGGTCCGCCGTCGCCGGCCGCGTGGGTCGGCGGGGGAGCAGCCCTGGCGCTGGCGGGCGTCGGCGCGGTCGCCTCGCGCGCGGACCCGCGCAGCCGGTTGCCCTTCACGGCGGCGATGGCAGTGGCCGTCGTGTGCGTCGTCGTGCTCGTGCTGGCTGGGCCTGCCATCGCACGCTGACGCCGGCCACCGTCGCGCGTCGCTACTGCTGGCTCAGCCCGAGCCGCGGGTAGAGCACGGCGAAGCCCTCCTCGAGGCCACCGTTGAGTGCACCGATCACGTGGCCGCCGTTCGGGACCTCGAAGTACGTGACCTGGATCCCTGCGGCCTTGGCGGCTGCAGCCACGCGCTTGGCGCCCGGCATGTACGCCGGGTCGTTGGTCGACACGGTGAAGATCCCGACCGTGTCCGGGTACGAGTGCTGGCCCAGGATGACGGTGGGCTTCTGCGCGTCGTACGCCTTCTGGTCGCCCGTGAAGATGTCCTTGAGCACTTCCGCGGCGTGGTCGGCCCCGGGGTACTCCTCTCCAGAGATGTCGAGGACGTTGCCCCACAGGTCGGGGTACTTGGCAACGAACGAGATGGCGCACTGGCCACCGTTGGAGTAGCCGGCGATCGTCGTGTGCGCCCTGTCGGTCATGACGTTCAGATGCGCGTGCGCCCACGGCAGGACGTCCTCGTTGACGTAGCTCTCCACCTTGCCGAACTGCGCCGTGTCGAGGCAGAGAGTGTCCTTCGTCGGGTCTCCCAGCTGGTCGGCGACGACGACGATCGGCGCAAGGCCCTGGTGCGCGGCGGCGTACCGGTCGAGGACCGCGGCGACGTACTGGGGATCGGGGTTCCCCGGCTGGCCCATGAGCAGGACGACGAGGGGCAGTGTCGGCGGGTGCGCGGTCAACGCGGCCGGTGGGAGGTAGATGCCGGCCGCCCGGGCGGTGAAGCCCGAGACCGTGCTCGGGATCGACTGGGTACCGGTGGTGCCGACGGACGGCATGCCGGCCGGCGCGGTCCAGATCTGCCACAGCGGGCCCGCGGCAGCGGTCGCGGTGGCTGCGCCGGTACCGGGCGAGGTGACCGGAGCGGGCAACGTGAGCTGGTCGACGGTGGCCACACCGACCAGGGAGCCCACCGTCGGGTTGAGGCCGTACAGCGCGTTCACACCGAGGACCGAGGCCGCCACGAGGACGAGAGATCCGAGCACCGCCCCGACCTTCCGTCGCACGGTCGAGCGTCGCCAGTTCATCCCGGCGAGGCCGAGCGCGGCACAGCACCCGACGACCCAGGCGCGCGTCGACCAGCCGAGCGCAGGACCGAACACGTCCGCAACGCCCTCCACGAGCCACAGCGCGAGAACGCCGACCATGGCCCCACCGACGACGCCGGCGGCGGCGAGCGCCGGCCATCGGGTCGTCCGTCGAGCGGCCAGCAGGATCACGGTCATGGCGGCGAGGGCGAAGGCCGTGCCGAGGACCACCGGTGTGAGTACCGGGAAGCGAAGCAGGGCGTGCACGAGACTCCTCATGGGCGGGTCGCGGTCGCTGTGCGGACCGTGGCGTGGTCGGTCGGATCGGGTCGTCGGTCGCCTGGCGCGTCGGGGTCGTCCGGGGTGAACGCGTCGTCGGGGGTCGAGGACGATTCGGCGGGCAGCACCGCGGGACGGGCCTTCGCGTCGTGCGCGGACCTCAGCATCAGGCGGTTGAAGAGCCGCAGCAGCATCCCGAGGGATGCGTCGGGGACATAGGCACGCGCGACCGCGCGACCGATCGCGGGGAGCGCCGCCGCGTCCGCGTAGATCAGGTACAACGGTCGGAGCTCGGGCTGGAACTTCGCCTTGAAGCGCATCAGGGATCGGAAGCCGTACACCGGTTCGAGCCTGGTGCCGACGAGGTCGAGCAACCGGTCGAGCGGGTCGGGTCGGGCCACGGCGGCGCCGGCGGGACCAGCGGTCTCGTCGATGCGAGCCAGCGGAGCCCCGGACAGGCTCAGCACGGAGTACCCCTCAGCCTGGAAGTCCAGGGCTGCCTGTGCGATGAGGAGCTCGGTCCCGTGCCGGAAGCCGTCGGTCCGCCGGCGCATGAAGTCGATGGTCCAGCCCGTCACGGCGCCTGACGCGTAGATCGGGAGCCACGAGGCGACCGCGTGGACCGACCCCGCGGAGTCGAGAACCACCGAGCACCGCACGTGCGGGTCGTTGAGCTGGTCGACACCGCCCAGGGTGAAGCCCATCTCAGGCAGCTGCTGCTGGGCCACCCACTCCTCAGAGATCGCCTGTATCTGCAGGACGATGCTGATCGGCGCCTTCCGGTAGTCGATCCACTCGGTGCGCATGCCCTCGCGCCGAGCGCGGTTGAGCGCCGTGCGGACGTCCTGGAACCTCTTCCCGGTGAACACGACGGACCCGAGCGGCAGGACGGTCTCCTGCGCGATCTGCACGCTGCCCCAGCCCGCGGAGCGGCAGACCTCCTCGAGGCCTGCCGTCGCCGAGTAGAAGCAGGGCGCGGTGCCGGTCGACTCGCAGTAACGGGCGAACTCGACGACGGCCGCCGCCCGCTCCGCGTCCGGACCGACAGGGTCGCCGATCGTCAGCGCCACGCCCTGGATCACGCGGTACGCGACGTAGGTGGTGCCGGTCGAGCTGAACCAGTACTGGTTGCCGCGCCAGAGGCCCATCCACGCGAGCGACGGCCCGCCGTTCTCGACGAGGATCGCCTGGGCCGCGGCGTTCTGGCTGCCGGTCTGGGCAGGTCCGGTGCGGCGACCGCGCGAGACGAGCACACAGACGCCGGCCCAGAACGCGACGCCGATCCAGTCGAACAGGACGTGGGCCGCAGGCCCCGCCGGGAGGCGGTCAGGCAGGGCGCCGAGCGCCATACCGGCGGGTGCGAGCCGCAGCGGGAAGTCGGTCAGGAGCGACCAGGCCGTCGGTGCCGTCACCCACTGCCCACCGACCGCGAGACCGACCGCCACGTAGACAGCGGCCGACACCGTCAGCAGCGCCGCCATCTGGAGTCCACGTCGGCGGTAGTGCCCGGCGGGGGATCCCACCGTGAACAGGTCACGGCCGAACAGGAGGACGCCGACCGCCGCCGTCAGCGGGACGACGCAGGGCAGCACGAGATGGGTGAGCAGCAGTGCGGGCTGCTGGTCGGTCAACGACAACGTGGCGACCACGCTGCCGGCATCAGCGATCGTCAGGAAGTAGTCCGCCACCGCGACTGCGGCGAGGACGCCTTCGAGTGACAGCGCGGCGACCCACGCGCCCCGGCTGCCGCGCCGCAGCCCCGCGGCCGAGAGGAGCAGGAGCAGTGCCGGCAGGCAGGCCATGAGGGTCACGCCGATGCCGGGGTGCAGGTTCAGGCGGCCGATCGCGCAGGCGGCGGAGGTCGGAGCCTCGGCGCACAGCTCTCGCACGGCGCGGGGAGCTGAGCCGTGGACGTCGGAGACCAGGTAGCCGAGCACCGCGAAGGGCCCCGTGGGGTGCGGGGTGACGGTGGCCAGCAGCGGGCCGACAGCTGTGGCCGCGACGATCACGGACGTCAGGACGCGCGCCTCGTGCACCGAGCTCACCGGGCTGGGCCGCGCGGCCGCCCGCACCAGGAGACGTCCGAGGAGCAGGCCGGCGACCGAGGCAGCAACCAGAAGGACCGCGACGCCGCCGCCGTCGAAGAGTGCCATCGTCGCGAAGAGCGTCAGCCCGCCTGCGCGCAACCGGCGCCTCCACAGCACCGGGAGCGAGGCGCTCGCCACCAGGATCGAACCGATGACGCCGACGGTCGGCCCGCCGTAGTGGATCGCGAGGAAAGAGCGCGTCCACGACGGTTCGAGCCAGCTGAGGACGAGCGAGCTCGCGGCCAGCGTCGCGCCGGCGAGCACGTGCGTCGCGACGAGGGCGAGCGCATACCGAGCCGTGCCGAGGCGCTGCTCGACGAACACCCCGAGCGTGAGGAGCGCGACGGTGCCCCAGACGTAGCCGTCGAGGTTGGTCGACCACAGGAACGACGCCATCCACGTCAGCGGGTGTCCCAGGGAGGGCCTGCCCTCGAGGAGCACCGTGCTCCGGAAGGGGCCACGAGGGCCACGCAGCAGGCTTCCGGTGCTCGCACCGACCACCCAGAACGTGACGAGCAAGGAGAATGTGAGGGGCGCCCTCTGGGCCGCCCGTCCGAATGCGGTCGCCCATCCCGCCGGCGGCCCGCCGAGGCGGATCGCCGACATGGAGTCGGCATTCACAGTCGTCTCCACGTCACCCTTCACCCGAGACACAGCGCTTCGTGGTCGGTCTGGAGGGTGGCAGGTCCGTCTGGGAGTGTCCTGGCAGGGAGGTCCGAGATCCCTGGTAGTCAGGTCGCGGACGCCGCAGGGTGGATCAGGTGCGCGCGCAGCCGATGCAGCTCCGGGCGACCGGTCGGGCCTCCAGGCGTTCCGGCGGGATCGGTTGACCGCAGGACTCGCACACGCCGTACGTCCCGTCCGCGAGCCGGGCCATGGCAGCCTCGACCTCGGCCAGGTGGTGCTTCGCCTGCTGCGCGAGTGCGTCGACCTGCGACCGCTCGAAGGCCAGCGTCGAGCCCTCCGGGTCGTGCTCGTCGTCGTCGTTGGAGCTCAAGGTCGCGGCGACGAGCTCATCGAAGTCAGCGGCCAGCTGGGCGAGTCGCCCGAGGGTCTCCTCCCGGTCCACCGCCAGGAGGTGCGCGACGTGATCCGGGTCCGTGCGGCGGGGTGTGGTCGGCGGCGTGGCGGCGGCGGGTCTCGTGGCGGGCATCGGACCATCGTGGCACCGCAACGGCCGCACGGCTCGCGCTGGCCGCGCCGCGCCCGGAACGAGGCGGTACGGTGCAGCGACCCTTCGCTCGAGAGGCCTGGCAGCTGACGATGGCAACGAATCCCGTGCGCCCCGCCGTGGTGTTCAACCCCAGCAAGTTCGGCGACGGTACCGACCCCCGTCGCGAGATCGCGCGTGTGCTCGAGTCGGCGGGCATCAACGACGTGCTGTGGTTCGAGACCACGGCCGAGGACCCCGGCCGCGGTCAGTGCGGTGATGCGCTGGCCGCCGGTGCGGACCTCGTGATCGCGTGCGGTGGGGACGGCACCGTTCGCGCCTGCGCGGCGGCGCTGGCGGGCGGCGACGTACCGCTCGGCCTGCTCCCGGCGGGCACCGGCAACCTGCTGGCACGCAACCTCGGCATCCCCACGGACCTCGAGTCGGCGGCCGAGGTCATCGGCGCCGCCCACCTGCGGCGCATCGACGTCCCTTCCCTCGACGGCGAGCCGTTCGTGGTGATGGGCGGCGCCGGGTTCGACGCGCAGCTGTTCGAACGGACGTCCGACCAGCTCAAGAGCCGCATCGGCTGGGCTGCCTACGCCCTTGCAGGTGCGCGGGCGATGCGCGACGTCGAGCGGATGAGGATCACCCTCGAGCTCGATGGGCGGAGCGAGGTGGTGTCGGGCATCGGGGTCGTTGTCGGCAACGTCGGCACCCTCACCGGCGGGATCATCCTCATGCCCGACGCAGTGCCCGACGACGGCATGCTGGACGTGGCGATCCTGACGCCGCGGCGGTGGTACCAGTGGATCGGCCTCGGGGTGAACGTCGTCATCGGCCGCCGACCGCAGCCCTGGCAGCTGCAGCGGCGACGCGCAGCCGAGATCGTGGTGCGGTGGCCGGTCCAGGTGCCCGTCGAGATCGACGGTGACCTGCGCGACCCGGCCGAGGTCCTGACGTTCACCATGTCGGCACGCGCCCTCGACGTCTGCGTGCCCGTCGACGAGTGAGACCCGCATGAGCCCACGACACATGAGCCCGCGACGGCGGGCTGCGGGCGCGAGCTGAGGGGCTACCGAGCCGCCGTCGGGCCACGGACGGACCGTGCGTGCGTGCCGTGGCTCGGTCGCAGGGGGAGGAGCGTCGTGATGACCACGGTCAACCACAGCGCCCCGCCGATCGCGCCGAACAGCACGTCGCTCGGGAAGTGCATGCCGCGGTACAGGCGGGAGAACCCCACCACGAACGGGATGGCGAACAGCACGCACGCAGCGAGGCGTGACGCGACCCCTGGCCACAGGACGAGCAGCAGGATCGCCACGCAGCCGTAGAGCGCGATCGCCGCGGCGGTGTGCCCGGACGGGAAGCTCGAGGTCGGCGGGGCGGGGTCGAGACGCTCGACGTCCGGGCGGGCCCGGTGGACCGTCGCCGTGATCGCCACGAACACGAGCAGCTCTCCGGCGATCGCTGCCACGACGACCCACGACTCGAACCAGCGCCCCAGGCGCCACCGGAGCAGCAGCACGACGACGACCGTCACCGCGATCGCGGTGTTGGTGTCGGAGATGCTGCTCCCGATGTGGGTTGCGGTGTTCATCGTCGGCGTGCGATGTGCGACGAGCCAGTCGATGGTGCCCGCGTCCCACGACGGCGGGCCGTCAGGACTGACGACACGGGTGATGAGCAGCCCGATCAGGCCGATGACTGCCCAGATCCCCACGGCCCCACCGGCGAGGCGCAGCGCAACGGCCCGTCCCCCGCCTGCCGGAGAGGAGTCCGCGGATGCCGCAGCAGGGCCGCGGTGGGACGGGGCGGTGGAGTGCGAGGTGGGCATGGGGGTCCTTCGTCGGAGGGTCGGAGGTCAGACGCGGCGGTAGCGCGCCTCGGCGAGGCCGTACAGGCCGAACGCCACGAGGCCGAGGCCGACCAGGGTGAGCAGCACGGGACCGAAGGGCTGATCCCGCAGGGTCTTCAGCGCGCCGTCGAGCCCGCCCGCCTTGTCCGGGTCGTACGTCCAGGCGGCCGCCACGACGAGTGCGCCCGCGAGCGCGAAGACGAGCCCGCGAGCGGTCGTCCCGACGCGCCCGAGCTGGGTGACCAGCGTCCGGACACGCGCTGGCAGGGCGGAGAAGTTCCGCATGAACGTCAGCCGGAGACCCTCGATCACGAGCGCGACGCCGACGCCGACGACGACCGCTCCGGCGATCCCGACGAGCCATCGGCCGCCCGGGTGGGCCATGACCGCAGCTGCGTACCCCTTCTGCTGGGTGCTCTGGCCGGTGTTCGAGCCTTGCAGCAACGAGATCGCCGAGAACGCGAGGAACGCGTAGATGAGGCCGCGCGCGAACGACTGCACCCGTGGGCCGACGGCACGTCCCTTGCCGACGACGCCGAACGCCGCCTCGGACAGCCGCCACAACGCGTAGCCGGCGAAGCCGGCAGCTGCGAGGCCGACGAGCCAGCCGCCGAACGGGTGGGAGATGACCTCCGCGAGGGCGCCCTTCTGGTCGACCTCGGCGGGTCGGCCCTGGGCGACGAGCACAGCAAGCACGCCGATGAGGAGATAGACGACCGCGCGGGCGGTCAGGCCGGCGCGTGCAGCCCACTCCATCTGTCGGCTCTTCGACGCCGCTCGACCCGCGCCGACGATCCGCGCACCTTCCGAAGTCATCTCCTCGGTCCTCTCCACGTCGACGAACCACGGCTCTGCCCCTGCCGACGAATTCTCCGGGAATTCCCGTGGTTCGCACGTCGAGCGCCCACCGGGCGCCCTGCGCAGGACGTCCGCGCGCGCGGCTGGGAGACTGCCGGGATGGATCGCGGGCGTCGGGACGGGCTGCGCGCCGGTCGCGCCGCGATGCGGTCGGGGATCGGCGCGGGATGCCTCGCGACGGGCCTGGCGGCCCTCGTGGTGTGGACCCACCACGAGGCGCCCGGGGTCCCGCAGCTCGACAGCTGGCTGCACGAGTGGGCGCTGCACCAGCGCACCGCGGCGACGATCGGACTGGCGCGGGGCTTCAGCTGGTTCGGGCAGACGAACGTCGCGCTCCCTCTCGTCGTCCTGGCGGGCGTGGCGGCGGCAGTCGAGACGCGGCGGTTCGCCCGGGTCCGGGCGGGTGCCCTCCTCGTGGGCGTCGGCAGCGTCGGCGTCGCCCTCGGCCTCGGGATCAACCGCGCCACCGCACGGATACGGCCCCCGCTCACCGACTGGGCCGGCGCCGCCGGCGGGTTCGCCTTCCCGTCCGGCCACACCACCGCCGCGACGGTGGCGGCCGGGCTGGTCGCCTGGACCGTCAGCCGGCACCTGAAGCGCGCATCTGGGCGGGTGGCGGTGTGGGTCGCGGCCTCGGCGTGGGCGGCCGGCGTCGGCTGGTCGCGGGTGTGGCTCGGCGTCCACTGGCCGACCGACGTGCTGGGTGGCTGGTTGTTCGCGGGCTCGTTCCTGCTGGCTGCCCGCACCGCACAACTCATCTGGTGGCCGGCAGACGCGCCGCCGGTGCCGCCTGGCGCTAGCGCTGAGCCGCCTGTCGCTACCCGCTGACGCGTGTCCCGAGCAGTGCGCCGATCAGGAAGGTCGCCGTCAGGGCGAGCGCCCCGCCCACGACGATCCGGGTGGCCGCCCTCCATCGTGAGCTGCCCCCGATGTGGGCACTGAGCGCTCCGGTGAGCGCGAGTGCGACGAGCACGACGGCGAACGTCACAGGTACCCGTGCGGACGCCGGCGGCAGCAGGATCGCGGCCATCGGCAGGACTGCTCCGATCGTGAACGACAGCCCGGAGGCGAAGGCCGCATGCCACGGGCTCACGACGTCGTCCTGCTGGATGTGGAGCTCGGTCGACAGGTGCGCGGCGAGGACGTCGTGCGCCGTCAGCTCCTCGGCGACCCGACGTGCGGTGTCGAGGCTCAGACCCTGCGCCTCGTACAGGCCCGTCAGCTCGGCCAGCTCGGCGTCGGGGTCGGTCTCGAGCTCGAGCCGTTCCTTGGCGATGAGCGCGTTCTCGCTGTCCCGCTGACTGCTGACCGAGACGTACTCGCCGAGCGCCATGGAGACCGCGCCACCGACCAGCCCGGCGACCCCGGCTGTGAGGATCTGGTTGGACGACGAGGTGGCCCCCGCGACGCCGACGACGATCGCGGCGACGGAGATGATCCCGTCGTTCGCCCCGAGCACGCCCGCACGCAGCCAGTTCAGTCGCTGCGCGAGACCGCCGCGGTGCGGCTCACCGGAGTGCTGGTTCGGAGGTTCGGACGGCGACTCCTGCTGACTGGTCACGGTCCCAACCAACCACGTCGGAGCGCGCGGTGCGAGTATCGCCGGGCCGGGCACGCGGCGGTGTCAGGGGACCTCCCAGGCATCCACGGGCACGTCGTCGCGCACGCCGCGCACGACGGGATGCCGAAGTCGTCCCGACCGGGTGCGTGCCAGGTAGGTGATGTCGACGAGGACCGTCGGCTCGCACCAGTGGACGCCGACGGTCTCCGCGGTCGGCAGCACGTCGTCGAACGGGCTGGTGGTGCGTGCGAGCGACGCGAAGCGACCGACCACGACGGTGCCGATCGGCCCCGCGAGTCCGCTGCCGGCACGTCCCAGCCACCGCAGCCGCCCGTCACGGTCCGGGGCGCCGAGCATGAGGGAGCCGAGCGACGCACTGCCGGCCACAGGCCGCCAGCCGCCGACCAGCGCCGTCCGGGTCGAGCGGTGGGTCGCCTTGACCCAGTCGGGGGAGCGGCGACCCGGCTGGTACGTGGACGCGCGACGCTTGGCGAGGACTCCTTCCAGGCCGTGCTCGCGCGTGACCTCCCACAGGTCGTCGACGTCGGGGTAGAGGGGCGACAGCTGCGCCGCGGCAGGCAGGTCGAGACGCTCGAGGGTCGCCCGGCGCTCGTCGAACGAGCTCCGCGTCAGGTCGACGCCGTACAGCTGGAGCACGTCGAACACGAGGTAGGACACGGGACGACGGCTCGCGAGGGTGGCCGCCCTGGCGGGGTCGCGCACGTGCATGCGCTCAGCCAGGGCCTCGAACGACGGGACCCCGGCGTCCATCGCGAGCACCTCGCCGTCGAGGACGGCCCCCTGGACGGCTCCGAGCCCCGCGAGCTCGGGATAGGCCACCGTGACGTCACGGCCGGTCCTGCTCAGCAGGCGGAGCGGGCCGCGGGTGGTGTCCGCGAGGACCCGCACGCCGTCCCACTTGACCTCGTAGACCCAGTCGGGACCTGTCGGGATCTCGTCCCGACCGGCCGCTCGGGTGGCGAGCATGGGCTGCACGGGTCCATCCTGCCCAGACACGGACATTCCGGCGCGGCGGGGTCACCGGCGGGCTGGTCGGGCGAGGAGGTGTGAGGTGCGCGCCATCTGGAAGGGTGCGGTGGCCTTCGGTCTGGTCAACGTACCGGTCAAGCTGTACGCCGCAACCGGCGAGCACGAGGTCCCGTTGCACCAGGTCCACCGCAAGGACGCAGGTCGAATCCGCTACGCCAAGAAGTGCAGCATCTGCGGCGAGACGGTCGAGATGAGCGACCTGGCCAAGGGGTACGAGACGGACGACGGGCAGATGGTCGTCCTCAGCGACGAGGACCTGGCCGAGCTGCCCTTGTCGACCGAGCGTGAGATCTCCGTGCTCGAGTTCGTGCCGGCCAACCAGGTCGATCCGATCATGCTCGCCAAGACGTACTACCTCGAGCCGGAGAAGACCGCGGCGAAGCCGTACGCGCTGCTGCGCGAGGCGCTCGCCGCGACCGAGCGGATGGCGGTCGTCAAGGTCGCCTTGCGCCAACGGGAGTCGATGGCGGTGCTACGGGTGCGCGACGACGTCATCTGCCTGCAGACGCTGCTGTGGCCCGACGAGGTGCGCGAGGCCGACTTCCCCGTCCTCGACACCGACATCACGGTCCGACCGCAGGAGCTCAGCATGGCGTCCTCGCTGGTCGAGTCGCTCGCGTCGGACTTCGATCCTTCCGCGTTCGAGGACACCTACCAGGCCGCGCTCGAGCAGCTCATCGAGGCGAAGGTCGCGGCGGGTGGAGCGACCCCGCTTCCCGACGAGAGCGAGACGGCAGCGAGCTCCGGGCGGGCCTCCGGTGGCGAGGTCATCGACCTTCTGTCCGCGCTGCAGCGCAGCGTCGAGAAGGCTCGCGCAGCTCGAGGTGAGCCAGCAGGGGGACCGGAGCGCGCGAGTGGCACGAAGCGCGCCCGCACCGCGTCGGCACCGCCCGCAGCGAGGAAGACGAGGAAGGCGACGGCCGCCGACGACGGCCCCGGTGAGCGCGTGACGAGCGCGCCGGCCGCACCCGCGCCGTCGAAGCCCAGGGTGCGGACGAGGCGTGCGGCCGCCGAGCCGCAGCCGGAGACGACCGCCACGGCCAGGAAGGCCAGGACCAAGGCGTCGTGAGCGGCCCCCGCCGCACCGACGGCGTGAGCCAGAGCGGTGAGCCCAGCGGTGAGCCAGAGCGGCTAGAAGTGTCGTGCCCAGCGCCTGCCCGCCGAGCGACCGTCCGGGTCGAAGACGACCCGGTAGAGCGGGGTGGCCCAGGCGCGGGTCCACGGTGAGAGCGCGGGCTGGGTGTACCTGCGCAGCTGACCGGGAGGCCGGGGGCCACGACGTCCGCGCCGGTGCCAGTCGTCGAGGGCCGCGGCCGACCGCCGGAACGCGTCGAACGAGCGAACCGGATCGTCCAGCTCGGTGACGTCCGCGCCGGTGCCGAGGTGCTCGAGGCTCAGGTCGTGTCGCAGCGACCGGGCCCACGAGTGCGACGCGTCCGTGCGGGTGTCGACGACGGCACAGCCGAGCTCGCTGTCGTGCGTCCACGAGCGGCGGTTCGCGTTGTCGGAGCCGACGCACGCCCAGGTGTCGTCGATCACGCAGACCTTGGAGTGGACGTAGACGGGCGTTCCGTCGTCGTTCTCGATGCTGTAGACGGCCACGCGCGGCCCACCCGCGGCCCGGAGCAGCCGCATGGCTCCCTCTCGTCCCAGCAGGTTCGGCGGTATCGAGATGCGCCCGTCCTGGTCGGGGAAGCGCGGGATCACCACGACGAGCCGCAGCGCGGGTCGGCGGGCGAGGGCGTCGGCGAAGACCCGCGCGACGTCGACCGACCACAGGTACTGGTCCTCGACGTAGATCAGCGACTCGGCCTGGGCCACGGCCTTGCGGTACCCGCGCGCGACACTGAACTCACCCTGGGGTGCGAACGGGTAGCCCGGGGTCCGGTTCGGGTACGTCCGCAGCAGCTGGACGGCCGTCGACCCGCACGGGGCAGGGTCGGGGTGCTGAGGTGGCATCGGGCGCGGGGACCGGTCCTGACCGCGGACCAGGTCCACGGCGATGCGCACCGGGCTGCGGCTCAGCGGCGCGGGGTCGTCCCACCGCTCGCGGAAGACCGTCTCGGCGTCGCCCACCGCGGGACCCTGGACTGCGAGCTGGACGTCATGCCACGGCGGTCGCGACCCGTAGACAGCGGCCATCGGCTCGCCCTGGGGGTCTCCGCGATGATGGGCGTCGTCGCGGCGGCCGTGGCACAGGTCGATCCCGCCGATGTACGCGACGTCGCGCTCGGGGTGGCGCGCGTGGCGCAGCACGACGAACTTCTGGTGGTGCGAGCCGAGTCGCCGGACACGCATGTCGAGCAGGCACTGGCCACCGGCCGCCTCGATCTCGTCCCCGAACGCGCGGTTCGTGCTGGCGCTGAAGCTGAGCTGGTCGAGGTGCGAGCGCCACACCAGCCCGCGGACGTCGACGCCCCGGCGAGCCGCAGCGGCGAACACCGACCCGACCTCGGACCCGGGTCCGGTCAGCAGCTCGTCGGGGTCGCTGCGCCAGTCCGTGAAGAGCAGCAGGTCACCGCGTTCCATGGCCGCGACGGCGGCGTGGAGCTCGGCGAAGTAGGCGGCGCCGTGGACCAGCGAGCGGATGCTGTTGCCAGTCGACCAGGCGAGGCCGTCACGACGGCGGCCGTCGAGCGACGTGCTCGGGTTGCCGCGCTCGTCCGCGGAGAGGAACCACCGCCGGATCGACGTCTCGTGGGCGTCGACCTCGGCCGCCGACGCCCCCGTGCCCCGCAGTGTCACGAGGTCCCTCCGCTCCGTCGGGGCCGGCGACACTGGCCCACGACCGCATGCTCGCACGGACGCCGCGCTGTCGCGCGGTCGACCTAGGCGGCGACCTCGTCGGGGTGGTCGGCGTGGCTCTCGCCGGGGTGGGCGTAGGCATGGATCGCCGCCTCGCTGAGCCGGGGGATCGCCCGCTTCAGGCTCTCCTCGGCGTCATGGGCGATCGTGTGGGCGTCAGCGAGGGCGACCGCCGGATCGACGTCGAGCACCGCGTCGGCGTGCAGCACATGACCGATCCACCGCATCCGCACCCGGCGGACGCCCAGGACCCCGGGGACTGACGCCAGGGTGTGCTCGGCGCGATCGACGAGGGCAGGGTCGACACCGTCCATCAGACGGCGGAAGACGTCGCGCGCGGCGCTGCGCAGCAGGACGAGGATCGCGACGGTGATGACGAGGCCGACGATCGGGTCGGCCAGCGGGAAGCCGAACGCGACGCCGAGGGCGCCGACGAGGACGGCCAGCGACGTGAATCCGTCGGTGCGGGCGTGCAGCCCGTCGGCGACGAGCGCAGCCGACCCGATCTGCCGCCCCACGCGGATGCGGTACAGGGCGACGAGCTCGTTGCCCGCGAACCCGACGAGTCCCGCTGCCGCCACCCACCAGACGTTGTTGACCTCCTGGGGCGAGATCAGCCGACGCACGGACTCCACGCCGGCGACCACGGCGGACAGCGCGATCATGGCCACGATGAACAGGCCCGCGAGGTCTTCCGCGCGGCCGTACCCGTAGGTGTAGGTCTTGCTCGGCGCGCGCCGGGCCAGTGCGAACGCGATCCACAGGGGGATGGCGGTCAGGGCGTCGGAGAAGTTGTGCACCGTGTCGGCGAGCAGCGCGACCGAGCCCGACACGGCAACGATCGCGAGCTGCGCGACGGCCGTGGCGCCGAGACCGACGAGGCTGACCTTGACTGCCCGGATCCCGCGCGCGCTGCCTTCGAGGGCGTCGTCGATCGAGTCGGCAGCGTCGTGGCTGTGCGGGGTGAACAGCCCCTGGAGGACCCCGCGGATGCCAGTCGCGTGCTCGTGCCCGTGGTCATGGTCATGACCGTGATCGTGATCGTGGGTGTGCTCGGCACCTGCGGAATGCGGCACCCGGTGCCCGGACCCGTGGCTCATCGTGCGTCTCGTTCCTGGCGGGGCTCGCCGACGTGCAGGCGCCTGAGCTCGGCGGGTGGGCGGTGGTGCGCGGGGGAGTCCGACGCAGCATGTTCGGCGTTGTGCACGGCATCGGTCACGAGCTGCGCGATGTGCTCGTTCTCGATCCGGTAGTACACGCTCGTTCCCACCCGTCGGGTGCGGACGAGGCGGGCGAGGCGCAGCTTCGCGAGGTGCTGGGACACCGACGGTGCGGGCTTCCCCACCTGCGCGGCGAGCTCGTTGACCGGCAGCTCGCCGTCGATGAGCGCCCACAGCAGCCGGACCCGCGTGGGGTCGGCGAGCATGTGGAAGACCTCGACGGCGAGGAGGACCTGCTCGTCGTCGAGGACCCTTGCTTCTCTGTCTGCATCCATATGCAGATAGTAGAGCGCTCAGCGGTGCGTCGGCTCAGCGGTGCGTCGGCTCCGTGAGCAGCGACTGTCCCGCGAGCGCACGCAGCGCCGGGATGCCGACGGGCTCCCGGGCCAGCAACGGCACGACGACGGTGCGCGGCGTGCGGGATCGGACCTTCTCGATCTCGGGGAGCTCGGCGGCGGCACGTCGACGTAGCAGGGCAGATGACGGCCCGGCCGCTGCGAGGGAGTCGTTGACGACCCACGCCCACGGACGGATCCCCGCGCGCTCGAGATCGCCGGCGAGCTCGGTGGCCTCCTGGACCGGTGTGGCCTCGGCGACCGTGACGACGATGACCTTGGTGTGCCCGGGATCCTGGAGCCGCATCATCGGGGTGGTGAAGTGTCCGGTCGGACCCAGCTGACGGGCGACGTCGCGGTGGTAGGACCCGGTGGCGTCGAGCAGCAGCAGCGTGTGTCCGGTCGGTGCGGTGTCCATGACGACGAACGAGCGCGTCGCCTCGTGGACCACCCTGGAGAAGGCCTGGAACACGGCGATCTCCTGCGTGCACGGCGAGCGCAGGTCCTCGGTGAGCATGGCCCGACCCTGGTCGTCGAGCGACGCACCCTTGGTGCGCAGGACCCGGTCGCGGTAGGCGGCCGTCTCGACCGACGGATCGATCCGGGAGACGGTGAGGCGGTCGACCGCGCCGACCAGCGTCTGGGACAGGTGCGCGGCCGGATCGGTCGTCGTGAGGTGGACGTCGTGACCGCGGTCGGCGAGCGCGACGGCGACCGCGGCGGCCAGGGTCGTCTTGCCGACGCCCCCCTTGCCCATGAGCATGACGAGGCCGTGGTCCTGCGCGGCGATCTCCGCGACGAGGTCCGCCAGCGCCAGGCTCCCCGCGGCCACGGGCATCTCCGGGACCGGAGACTGGTCGAGATGCGCCGGCTCGAACAGCTGGCGCAGCGCGACGAGGCCGACCATGGTCGCGGCGTTCAGCTCGATCCTGTCCGTCGGCAGCACCTTCACGGCCGGAGGTAGGTCAGCCAGGACGGCCTGCTCACGCTCGTAGACCGCGCGGGCGAGCTCGTCGGAGGAGTCGTCCGGGCGGGGCATGAGCCCGTTCAGGACGAGGTGCTGATGACTCAGGCCGATCGCGTCGAGCTCGCTGTGCGTGCTCGCGACCTCGTCGATCGCGGAGCGCTGAGCGCGGGCGACAAGGAGCAGGAGGGTGCGGTCGGGGTCGGCGAGCGCGGAGACCGCGTCGGCGTAGGCGGCCTTCTGCTTCTCCAGCCCTGCCAGCGGCCCGAGGCAGGAGGCATCGCCCTTGCCCTCCTCGAGGAACCCCGTCCACTCGCCCGGCAGCTGCAGCAGGCGAAGCGTGTGCCCGGTGGGTGCGGTGTCGAAGATGACGTGGTCGTAACCGTCGGTGGCCGCGGGGTCGGCCAGCAACGCGGTGAACTCGTTGAACGACGCGATCTCGGTGGTGCAGGCACCCGAGAGCTGCTCCTCGATGGCGCGGACGTCGGCGTCGGGAAGCAGACCGCGCACGGGCCCCACGATCCGCTCGCGGTAGGTCGCCGCCGTCTGCTCAGGGTCGATCTCGAGCGCCGACAGACCGGCCACGCCCGGGACGTCCGTCACGGTCGTCCCGATCGTGACGCCGAAGACCTGCCCGACGTTCGACGCGGGGTCGGTGCTGACCAGCAGCACCTGCCGACCCCTCGCCGTCAGCGCCAGTGCGGACGCGCACGCGATCGACGTCTTGCCGACCCCGCCCTTGCCGGTGAAGAACAGGAAGCGCGGGGCAGCCGCGAGGAACGACGGAGCAGGCATCAGCAGCAGCCGCCGCCCCCGCAGCACGCGCCGTCGTCCCGCGCACCGGATGTGCTCGCGGCGACGAGCGAGAGGAGCGTGGCACCGGCCGGCACTGCGGTCGGGGCGTCCGTCGGCGCGTCCGTCGCCGCGCCCGGCCCTGCCCACGCGCTCAGCTCGTCCCTGGTCGGGTAGCGGCCGGTCAGGACGGTGACGCCGTCGACGAGCACCAGGGGGAGCCCGCCCGACCCGGCGAGCTGCAGGAACTGCCGGGCGGCATCGCTCGCGGCGAAGGCAGCGGGCTCGCTGGCGAGGTTGACGCGGCGGATGTCCCCGCCTTCGCTCCGGAGCCGGTCGGTGTCCGCGGAGAAGGTCACGAGCCGCTGGTCGACGTCCGGGCCGCACACTCCCGTCGCGCAGCACAGCGCCGGCTCGAAGACTTCGATCGTGGCCATGCGGACCTCCTGGCAGTGGGCGGAGCGAGCGGCTCAGCCCGCACTCATCGACATGCGTCGATAGCACGAGGCTCTCGCACAAATCGACATGCGTCAATGTGAGGTGGCTACGGCTCGAACCGGTAGCCCATGCCCGGCTCCGTGATCAGGTGCCGCGGGTGCGCCGGCTCCACCTCCAGCTTGCGTCGGAGCTGGGCCAGGTACACGCGCAGGTAGTTCGTCTCGTGCTCGTAGTGCGGACCCCACACCTCACGCAGCAGGTGCTGCTGGCTCACGAGCTTGCCGGGGTTGCGGACGAGGATCTCCAGGACGTGCCACTCGGTCGGCGTGAGCCGAACGACCGCTCCTGCGCGCAGCACCCGCTTGGCCGCGAGGTCGACCGTGAAGGTCGCGGTGTGTACGACCGGGGCCGGAGGTTCGGGGGTGCCCCGCCGGAGTGCGGCGCGGATCCGCGCGAGCAGCTCGTCCATGCCGAACGGCTTGGTCACGTAGTCGTCGGCACCCGCATCGAGGGCGTCGACCTTGGCCCACTGGGAGTCCCGCGCGGACAGCACGATGATGGGGACGTCGCTCCAGCCGCGCAGACCGGCGACCACCTCGACACCGTCGATGTCGGGCAGGCCAAGGTCCAGCACGACCGCGTCGGGCAGGAAGGTGCTCGCGGCCCGGAGAGCAGCGGCGCCGTCCGACGCCGTCTCGACCTCGAAGTGCCTGGCCCGCAGGTTGATCGCCAGGGCGCGGAGCAGCACCTGGTCGTCGTCGACGACGAGGATCCTGGTCACGGCTCGGCGACCGGGAGCTCGAGGGTCATCGTCAGGCCGCCGCCGGGGGTGACGCTCGGGACGACGGCAACGCCCATCGCCTCGCAGAATCCCCGGACGATCGCCAGCCCGAGCCCGACGCCGGTGCTGGCCGACCTGTCATCCAGGCGCTGGAACGGCTCGAACATCGTGGGCCACTGCTCGCGCGCCACCCCCTCGCCGTGGTCGACGACTCGGACGTGCACATGAGCTGTCGAGGCCACCGCCGTGACCTCGAACCGGCGACCCGGTGGGTTGTGGCGCCGGGCGTTGTCGACGAGGTTGGCGACGACACGTTCGAGGAGCCCCGGGTCGGCGCGCACGAGCGGGAGGTCGTCAGGGACGTCCATGCTCAGGATCTCGGACGGCACTCCCAGCACGGCCCGAGAGACGACCTCGTCGACGGCCACCGTGGTGGCGTGGGCCGTGATGCCCCCGACCTCGAGCCGGCTCATGTCGAGAAGGTTGGCGATGAGGTCGGTCAGCCGGTCCGACGACTCCTCGATGGTCGCAAGCAGCTGCTGCTCCTCGTCCGGCGACCAGGCGACGTCGTCCTGACGAAGGCTGCTCACGGCCGCCTTGAGCCCGGTCAGCGGCGTGCGCAGATCATGGCCGACCGCGGCGAGGAGGGCTGAGCGGCCCCGGTCCGTCTCGGCGAGCGCGTCAGCCTGCGCGGCCAGGTGCTGGCCCTCCCAGGCGCGCGCTGCGGCAGCCGCGAGCCGTTCGAGCAGTCGGCGGTCCTCGGCGAAGAGCGCTGGTCCGTGCGCCTCGAGAGCGAGCCCGGGGCCGGCCGTGATCCGGATGCTCGGGGGCGCATCGGAGCGTGGGCCGACGCTGGCGACGACGGTCCGGGTCGCCGTCGCCGACGTGGGCTCGCGCACGAGCGCGGCGGACGTCATCGCGAACGTGGTCCGGACCCGTTCGAGCGCGTCCGGCAGGCTCAGCTCGGCCGCGGGCATGGCAGCGAACCGCGCGAGCAGGGCTGCTTCGAGCCCGCTGCGTGTCGCGTACGCGCGGTCGCGTGCGGCCAGGTCGACCGTCAGGCTGACGATCAGCGCGACCACGGCGAAGACGACGAGCTCGATGACGCTGTCCCGGGTCTCGACGGCCAGGGTGTGGAACGGCGGGACGAAGAACCAGTTGGCAGCCAGGACGGAGACCACGGCCGCGAGGATCCCCGCCGGGAGGCCTCCGATGGCGGCGGCGACGACGTCGATCAGCAGGTACAGCAGGAGCACGCTGCCCAGGCCCAGCGCGCCGTCGGCCTGCACCAGGGCGAGCGTGAGCAGCGGCAGCCCGACGAGGGCCACCCCGAGGCCGATCCGGCGTCGGCCCAACGGAACACCGGGGGTCGGCCGCGGCAGCTCGCCGGGTCTCACCTGCTCGGCGCCCGCCTCGTCTGTCCCCATGGCGTCAGCGTGACACGTCCTGGACGACGAGAGGGGCGGCGTCGGGCTCGTGCCCGAACCGCCACGGCACGCTGATGACCATCACACCCCCCTGGAACAGGAGGCGTGCCTTGATCCGCAGCGCGCTCTGGTTGTGGAGGAACTGCTCCCACCAGTGCTCGACGACGTACTCCGGGACGAACACGGCCACGACGTCGCGCGGGCTCAGGCGCCGGATGTCGGCGATGTAGTCCAGCGCGGGCCGGGTGATGTCCCGGTACGGGGAGTCCAGGACGGTCAGGGCGACGGGGACGTTGCGGGCGTCCCACTCGGACATGAGCTTGCTGGTGCCCGCTGGGTCGGTGGCGACGTGCAGGGCGACCAGGGTCGACGGCCGGGTCGCGCGGGCGAAGGCCAGCGCGCGCAGCGCCGGGGTGTTCAGCCGTGAGATCAGGACGACGGCGTGGACGCGGCTCGGCAACGGCACGCCGCTGGGCTGCGGTGCGAGCGCGCGCTCGACCAGGTCGTAGTGGCGCTTGATGGCGTGCATGACCGCGTACAGCAGGGGCATCGCGACGACCACGAGCCAGGCGCCGTGGGCGAACTTGGTGGCGAGCACGATGACGAGCACAGCGGCGGTCAGCGCCGCGCCGAACCCATTGATCGCGCGGGCGCGACGGATGGTGCCGTGCTCGGCGGCGCGAGCGAGGCGCAGCTTGGCCGACCAGTGCCGCACCATCCCCGCCTGGCTCAGCGTGAACGAGACGAACACCCCGAGGATGTACAGCTGGATGAGCCGCGTCGGGCTGGCGTCGAACGCGACCAGGAGGACGACTGCGAAGGCCGCGAGGATGAGGATCCCGTTGCTGAAGACGAGTCGGTCACCGCGTCGGGACAGCTGACGCGGGAGGAAGCCGTCGTGCCCCAGGATCGAGGCGAGGATCGGGAACCCGTTGAACGCGGTGTTCGCCGCCAGGATGAGGATGAGCGCGGTGACCGTCTGCACGAAGTAGAAGCCGATGCTCCCCGACCCGAACACCGCCCCTGAGAGCTGCGCGATGACGGTGCGCTGGACGTAGCCGGTCGGGGCACCGACCAGTCGCGTGACGTCGTCAGTGATGTGGACGTGCGCGACCATCGCGAGAGTGGTCAGCCCGATGAACATGGCGATCGTCAGCACGGCCATGATCGCCAGCGTCCCGGCCGCGTTCTTGCTCTTGGGCGGCCGGAAGTTGGGGACGCCGTTGCTGACGGCCTCGACGCCGGTGAGCGCGGTGCACCCCGACGCGAACGACCGCAGGACGACGGCCACGACGAGCAGCCCGCCGGTGACCGGGGTCGCGGCGGCGATCGAGAGGTGTGCCGACTCGGCGACCGGAGCGGCGCCGGTCGCGGTGCGGTACACCCCGATCGCGATCATCGTGAAGATCGCCGCGACGAACGCGTAGGTGGGGACCGCGAACACCGTGCCTGACTCCCGTAGACCCCGGAGGTTCGCGATCGCCAGCACGGCGACGATGACCGCCGACAGGGAGACAGCGTGGGGGGCGAGCGCCGGGAAGGCCGACACGATGTTCGACACCCCAGCGGCGACCGACACGGCGACCGTCAGCACGTAGTCGATGAGCAGGGCGCCCGCTGCGACGAGCGCCGCGTTCTGACCGAGGTTCGCGCGGCTGACCGCGTAGGCGCCGCCGCCGTTGGGGTAGGCGTGGCACGTCTGGCGGTAGGAGATGACGACCACCGTGAGCAGGAGGATGACCGCGCCGGCCACCCACGGCGCGAGGTGCAGCAACGACAGGCCGCCGACCGAGAGCACCAGCAGGATCTCCTCGGTCGCATACGCGTTCGAGGACAACGGGTCGGAGCAGAAGACGGGCAGCGCGAGCCGTTTGGGAAGGAGCGTGTCGCCCATCTTGGCGGAGCTGAGCGGCCGCCCGACCAGGAGGCGCTTGGGCAGGCTGACGGCGAGGGACATGGATCCAGTGCATCCGCTGTGCGGGGGCCGCCTCGTCGACCTTGACGCGTTCTTGACGCCGTCAGCCGGATCCTTGACGGCCGGCCGCTCTCGGGGCGAGAACTTCATCAGATCTCTGCATCGCCTCGGCGAGATCGCCGGGTGGACGCGAGAGGCTGCTCCCAGGTGCCCGGACGTGGCGCCACACACGTCGAGCGTGGGAGACGATCATGATGCGTTGGTATGGCGGCGGAATGACTGGAGTCGGCTGGATCTTCATGGGGCTGTTCTGGATCGCCTTGATCGCACTGATCATCTGGCTCGTCCTGCGACTGCTCCCCTCGAGCGGCCACGCTGGGCCGACACCGAGTGCTCCGCCGCGGTTCGGGGGACCGGACTCAGCTGTCGACATCCTGGACCGGCGGTTCGCTGCCGGGGAGATCGACCTGGAGACCTATCAGAGCCATCGCGCGGCACTGATCGCGGCGCGAGGAGGCCGATGATGGCTGTCGTGACGCCACGGGGCCGGCTGATCGCCGGCCTCGTCGCGGCGGTGGCGCTGCTGCTCGGGTCGGCCGGGGCGGTCGTCGCGTGGAGCAGTGCGAACCACGACAGCTCCCGCGCAGTGACCTGGGGCGGCAACGGCGGTCGCGCGGGGATGCTCGGTCCGAGGTCCGGTACCGACAGCTCGGTGCCGGACCTTCCGGGCACGGTCGTCCACGCCGTGGTGGGGGACATGGGCGGGCCGATGATGCGTGGGAACGACAGATCGGCAGCCAGCATGTACCTGCACCTCGACCGGACGACAGTTCCTCACGGCACGGTGTCGTTCGTCGTGACGAACGCGGGGATGCGCAACCACGAGCTGGTCGTCCTGCCGCTCGACGGCGACCAGCGTGCCGGCTCGCGGGTCGCCGGAACGGACCGCCGGATCGACGAGTCCGGCAGCCTCGGCGAGGTGGCTGACGCAGGTGGCGGGAGCGGGGACAGCGGCATTGCGCCCGGGGCCACCGGCTGGGTGACGCTTGACCTCCCCGCGGGCAGGTACGAGCTCGTCTGCAACCTGCCCGGGCACTATGCGGCCGGCATGTTCGCGGAGATCACGGTCACCTGACCTGGGTCATGATGGGTCCACGCGCGAGTCCGTGCGCACGGGCGAGAGAGGGAGCCGGGCATGGCGATGGTTGATCCGTCCGTCGCCTCCACGGACCTCGGCGGACCCGGCGGCTCGAGCCGGGTCCGCGCGCTGGTCGTCGATGACGAGCCGGCGCTCATGCGCGTCGTCGCGGCGTACCTCGCCCGCGAGGGCTTCGACGTCACGACCGCAGCTGACGGCCGTGAGGCCCTCGACCGGGCGCGTGAGGTCCGGCCCGACGTCGTCGTCCTGGACGTCATGATGCCGGGCGTCGACGGGATCGAGGTCTGCCGCCAGCTGCGCACGTTCAGCGACGCCTACGTCATCATGCTCACTGCTCGCGCCGAGGAGATCGACACGCTCGTCGGCCTCTCGGTCGGGGCCGACGACTACATGACGAAACCGTTCTCGTCTCGTGTGCTCGTGGCCCGGATCCGCTCGCTCCTGCGGCGGCCGCGCCACGGATCGGGACTCGCTGTGGGCGCCGACGGGTCCGACACGTCGGTGACGCGCCGCTTCGGCGACCTGACGATCGATCCCGAGGCCCGTGAGGTGCGGCTCCGCGATCGCCTGGTCTCGCTGACCCGCACAGAGTTCGACCTGCTGGAGGCGCTCTCGTCCCGCCCGCGGGCGGCCTTCACCCGCACCCAGCTCGTCGAGCGGGTGTGGGGCCCCGGCTGGTTCGGTGACGAGCGGCTCGTCGACCTCCATCTGGGTCACGTGCGCCGCAAGCTCGGCGACGACCACACCGAGGGCCAGTACGTGCGCACGGTGCGAGGCGTCGGCTACCGGATGGGCCCTGGATGAGCCGCGGGCGCCCGGTCCGGGGCGCGCCGTTGGGGTTCACGTGGCGGCTCTTCGTCTCGCTCGGCCTCGTGGTGCTCGCCTGCGGCGTCACGCTCCTCGGGGTGGCGCTGGTGGTCGCGCCACAGATCTTCCAGGGTCACCTGCGTACGGCGCTGGGCGCGTCCGTCGAGCCCGAGGTCCAGCGTCACGTCGACGAGGCGTTCGCGGACGCCATGATCACCTCGATGGGGATCGCCTTGCCTGTCGCGCTGCTCGTCGCGTTCGCTGTGACCTGGGTCGTGGCGCAGCGGCTCGGGCGCTCCGTGGCTGCGGTCGCGGAAGCAACCGACCGGCTCGCGCGGGGCGATCTCGCCGTGCGCGTCGAGGTCCCGGCGGTCGGCCCCGAGCTGGCGCTGCTCGCGGACGCGTTCAACGCCATGGCAAGCCGGCTGGCGGACTCGGAGACGATGCGGTCCCGCCTCATCGGGGACCTCGCGCACGAGCTGCGGACTCCGTTGGCCTCCATCGAGGCCACCGTCGAGGCCGTCGTCGACGGCGTCCTGCCGGCCGACGGCGCGACGCTGGCGACGCTCGTCGACCAGACCGGACGGCTCAAGCACCTCGTCGCCGACATGGCCGCCGTCTCGAGAGCCGAGGAGCGACAGCTCGACCTGCACCCGCGGCCGGTCGACCTTGCGGCTCTGTCGACAGACGCCGTCGCGGCGGCGGGCGCCCGCTTTGCCGCCGCGGACGTCCGCCTCGACGTCGAGGTCGTGGGACCCGCGCCGGTGGTGCGCGCCGACCCCCAACGGCTGACCGAGGTGCTCGCGAACCTCCTCGACAACGCCCTGCGGCACACGCCCGGCGGCGGCGCGGTCCGCGTCGTCGTCCGCTCGGGACCGCACGTCGCCGTTCTCGAGGTCGTCGACACCGGTGAGGGGTTCGACCCGTCGGACAGCGAGCGCATCTTCGAACGGTTCTACCGCGCCGACTCCTCGAGGACACGGAGCACCGCCGGCAGCGGCATCGGCCTGACGATCGCCCGCGCGATCGTCGCCGGCCACGGCGGCACGCTCACGGCGACGAGTGCCGGTCGTGGGACCGGTGCGACCTTCCGGTTGGAGCTTCCTCGGCTCGCGACCGGGTGAGGTGACAGTCCGAGGCGTGCAGCGCTCAGATCGGCTGGAACGGAACCGATAGTGGGGCGTGGACCGATGGTGGCGGGCGTACGTGCTAGGCGGAGCACTGGTCGTCGCGGCCTACCTCGCCGTTCCCCGAGGGTTGGCCCGCGACGGCATGTACCTGGTCGTCGGGCTGTCCGGTGTGGTCGCGATCGTCGTCGGTGTCCGGCGCAACCGTCCCGCCCGCCGTGCCGCGTGGTACTGGCTGGCGGCCGGCCAGCTGTGCTGGGTCGCGGGCGACACGCTCTACTCCTGGTACGACGACGTCGCAGGAGTCTCGCCCTACCCGTCGTCGGCCGACTTCCTGTACCTCGCGGCATACCCGATGCTCGCCGTGTGCGTCGCGCTCCTGATCAGGGCCCGCAGGCGCGGTCGGGACGTCGTCGGCTGGATCGATGCCGGCATCGTCACGGTCAACCTCGGCCTGGTGGCGTGGGTGGTGCTCGCCGGTCCCATCGTGCGGTCCGGCGACGGGACGGCGTTCTCACGCGCCGTCGGTCTGGCCTACCCGGCCGGCGACATCCTCCTGCTCGCGATGGTCGTCCGACTGGTGATCGGCGCCGGCGCCCGGACCGTGGCGTTCCGTCTGCTCGTCGGCGCGGGCGTGCTCCTCTATCTCGCCGACACGCTGTTCGCCGTGCTGAGCGCAGCGTCGACCTACGGCGGCGGCGTCGTCGACCTCCTCTGGCTCGCCGCCTACGTGCTCTGGGGCGCCGCTGCGCTGCATCCGTCGATGACGGAGCTCTCGGAGCGCGGCACAGAGCCGCACACCCTCACGTCGCGGCGCCTCGCGGGGCTCACCCTCGCCGTCCTGATCGCGCCGGGCACGTTGATCGTCCAGCTCGTGCTCGGCGTCCCCCTCGACGCGTGGCCGGTCGCCCTGTGCTCGATCGCCGCGTTCTTCCTCGTCGTGGCGCGCATGTCGCTGGCCGGGCAAGCGGTCCAGGCGTCGACCGCGCAGAGCGACAGGCTCCGTGACGACCTCACGCACCGGGCCGCGTACGACTCACTCACCGAGCTGGCGAACCGGGCCCGCGCGCTCGACATCGTGGAGGCGGCCCTGCATCGCGGCCGCCGTTCCGCGAGCAGCGTCGGCCTGCTGATCGTCAACCTCGACCACTTCAGGACAGTCAACGACGCGCACGGTCACGCCGTCGGTGACGGGGTCCTGCGGGAGCTGGCGCGCCGGATGCGCCGCAGCGTCAGCGCCGGTGACACGGTCGGCCGGCTCGGCGGCAACGAGTTCGTGGTCGTCGTCGAGGCGCTCGACTCCGAGGCCGCGCTCGTGGCCCTCGCCCAGCGGCTGGTGACGGCGATCGCCGAGCCGGTACGCGCGGGCGCTGTCGATGTGGTGGTGAGCGCGAGCATCGGTGTCGCGCTCGTCCGAGACGGCAGCACCGACGCCGACCAGCTCCTGCGCGGCGCCGATGCGGCGCTGCACCGCGCGAAGGCAGCCGGCCGTGGTCGCGCCGAGGTCTTCGACGACGGACTGCGCCGTGAGCTCCACGAGCGGGCCCTGCTGGAGCAGGCATTGCGAGCGAGTCTGGTCGACGACGACCTCGAGCTCCACTACCAGCCGATCGTCGGGGTCACCACGGGTCGGGTGGAGGGGTACGAGGCGCTCGTGCGATGGCAGCGGCCCGGGCACGGGATGGTCCCGCCCGACGACTTCATCCCGACCGTCGAGCTGTCGGACCTGATCTGCGACCTGGGCCGTTGGGTGCTGCGCGAGGCAACACGTCAGCTGGCCGAGTGGACCGCGCGATGGCCCGACGTGTGCGGGCGGATGACCGTCGCGGTCAACATCTCCGGTCGTCACCTCGCGAGCGCCGGCATCGTCACGGACGTCGTGGCAGCTCTCGCAGCGGCCGAGCTGGCCGCTGATCGCCTCGTTCTCGAGATCACCGAGACTGTGCTGGTCGACCAGCCGACCGCGGACGCTCACATGCGTGCGCTGCGTGCGCTCGGAGTTGCCGTCAGCATCGACGACTTCGGGACGGGCTACACCTCGATCAGCCAGCTGCAGCACCTGCGGGCGGACATCCTCAAGATCGACCGGAGCCTCGTCGAGTCGTCAGCGTCGGGCACGATCGAGCTCGTCCGGCTGGTGATCCACGCCGCGCATGCCTTCGGCCTGACGGTGGTTGCCGAGGGCGTCGAGACCGAGGCCCAGCTCAGCGCTCTCACGCTGGCGGGCTGCGACACGGCCCAGGGCTACCTCTTCGCGCGACCGGCGCCCGCGACGGTGGTCGCCTGCCTCCTGGCGTCGTCCGCGACCTCGACCACCCTCGAGCCCCAGTCGTCCTAGGCCGGACCGGTGCGACCGATCCGCACGCGCCAGACCTCGGGGCCCTCCTCGAGGTACTCCCACGTGAACTCGCCGGGGTTCTCCGCGGCCAGCTGGTAGGAGAGCGGCTTCGGGTCGTGGTCGTTCACCAGGATGAACGCGGTGCCCGCTGGCAGCGTGGCGAACGTCGAGAAGATCAGCTCGTGGCGGGTGCGGGGGATCTCGGTACGGACATCGACGACTCGGTCGGTGACAGGCACAGGTCGGTCCTTTCGGTCGGGTCCCGCGGACGTCTCGAGCTGCTGCTCGAGACGCGCGGCATGGTGCATGGTGCCGTCGAGGCGCTGCGCCTGGACGGGGTGGGTGCGGCGGAGCAGGACCCAGCCATCGGCCGCCAGGCGGCCGGCTCGCTGCGGCTGGCCGGCCTCCGCGAGCTGACGGCACGCCCGCGACAGGACGCGGCTCAGCCCGTCGACGACGTCCGCGGCCTCAGCGGGCACGGGTGATCGCGACGCGCCACAGGGCCGGCCCGGCCTCGAGGTAGTCCCACGTGAAGACGTCCGGCCACAGCGTCTCGGTCTGGTAGCGCAGAGGCTTCGGGTCGTGGTCGTTGAGGATGACGAAGGCCTCGCCGGGCTCGAGAGCGTCGAGGCTGGCGAAGATGATCTCGTGCCGCCCGCCGTGCGGCAGCGTCCGGACGTCGAGCTCATGCAGGGGGCGGCCACCGCTGAGCGTCGGCGCTGGTGAAGCGGAAGGTGCGAGTGCGGGACTGTCGGCGTCGAGGGGCATGCGAGCTCCTGGGGGTCTCGGATCGGGCGCGTACGGGGTGCGGGTTGTTTTTACTACAGATCCAGTGAAAACTACAGACCGTGCCCTCCGAACCGATCGACCTCTCGTCCCACAAGGCGCTCGCCGGCGTGAGCCGGGTGGCCATCGTCGAGGTGCTGCGCGCCGTCCCGGGCGCCCAGGACGTCCAGGCCATCGCCGCCCAGATCGGACTTCACCCCAACACGGTGCGCACGCATCTGGACCAGCTCGTCGAGGCCGGCCTCGTCGACGCCTCAATCGAGGCGCGGACCACGCCCGGTCGCCCGCGCGTGCTGTTCCGCGCATCCGCGGCAGCGCCTGCCGCCGAGGCGGACTCGTACAAGCTGCTGGCCGGGATCCTGGCGAGCACGATCGACGCGGGTGCGTCGGTGTCGGCACCGGGCGCACCGACAGCGGGGAGCGCAGCTGCTGAGGCCGGCCGGCGATGGGGTCGCACGGTCGTCGGCTCCGACGGCCCTGCCAACGGGCCGGTGGACGCGGAGCACGGCGTCGCCCGCATCGTCGCCCTGCTGGACGAGGTGGGATTCGCGCCGCGGGTCAGCGCATCGCTCCACGCCCCCGCCTCGCAGGACGGCGATGGCCCTGGGGTGCGCGGCACCGTGATCGAGCTGCACCGGTGCCCCTTCCGCGAGGTTGCCGTCGAGCACTCCGACGTCGTCTGCGGCGTCCATCTCGGACTCATGCAGGGTGCCCTGGAGCAGATGGGCGCGCCCCACGCATCGATCCGTCTCGAACCGTTCGTCCGGCCGGGGCTCTGCCTCGCCCACGTCTCCCCGGCCGGCACCACGGACGCGGCCGGGACCGGGGGAGCGGCATGAGCCGCGACCTGCTGTCCGTGACGCGCCTGCTCGGTCCCGGGACCGAGGCCGACCAGCTCCGCGAATCCCTGCGCGACGTCATCGACCCCGAGCTCGGCATCGACATCGTCTCGCTCGGGCTGGTCTACGGGCTGGACGTCCACGACCGGGTCGCGGGCGTCGTCCTGACGACGACGACGCCGGCGTGCCCGCTCGGCGAGTACCTGACCGACGAGGTGCGCCGCGTGCTCCTCGCGGGCGGCGCGGTCGACCGCGTCGAGGTCGTGCTGACCCACGTGCCGACGTGGACGCCCGACATGATGACCGCCGAGACCAAGCAGGCGTTCGGATGGTGACGTCCGCACAGTCCGGCCCTCGCCCTGCCGCCGGCGCATCGTCCCGCCTGGCGCCCGCCGTCCCTCGCCACCGCATCCCCCTCCTGCTTGCCGGGCTGGTCTGCCTGCTGGCGGCACTGTGGGGCGGTCTGCTCCTGCTCGGACTGCCCGTCCCGACACTTCTGGCGACAACCGCCGCGGACCACGGACCACTCATGGCGCTCGGGTTCCTGGGGACCGTGATCTCGCTCGAGCGGGCCGTGGCGCTCGGTCGCGGATGGGCCTACGCGGCGCCCGCGCTCGCCGGTGTGGGCGGCCTCGCCGTCCTGGTCAGCCTGCCTCCCGTCGTCGGGCGGCTCCTGCTGTGCGTGGCGTCGATCGTGCTTGTCGTCGTCTACGTCGTCGTCCACCGCATCCAGCCCGCGCTGCACCTGCGGGTCATGGCCGCCGGCGCGGTCTGCTGGTACGTCGCGACCCTCCTCTGGCTGACGGGCTGGACGCTGCCGCGGCTGGTGCCGTGGATCGCAGGCTTCCTCGTGCTGACGATCCTCGGCGAGCGGCTCGAGCTGGCACGCGTCGCGATGCTCACGCGCACCTCGGTCCGCCAGTTCCTGCTCGCCGCTGTGCTGTTCGGTGCCGGACTCGTGCTCACGACGATGCCGGGAGGGGCGACGGAGGTCGGCGTCCGGCTCGTCGGCGCCGGGATGGTCGGGCTGGCGGTCTGGGGGGCGCTGCACGACGTCGCGCGGCGGACCGTCAAGATCGCCGGTGTCACGCGGTTCATGGCGGTGTGCCTGCTGGCCGGGTACGTGTGGCTGCTCGTGGGAGGGGTCATCTGGCTCCTGGCCGGGGACCTCGGCGTGAGCGTCGCGGTCTACGACGCCGCGCTGCATGCGGTCTTCCTGGGCTTCGTGATGTCGATGATCTTCGGCCACGCACCGGTGATCGTGCCCGCTGTGATGCGGGTCCGCCTCCCGTTCCGCGGGTGGTTCTACGCGCATGTGGCCCTGCTCCACGTCTCGCTCCTGGTGCGGGTGGTGCTCGGCGACGCGCTCGGTCTCGCCGCGTGGTGGCGCGCCGGCGGCGTGGGGACGGAGGTCGCGATCCTGCTCTTCCTCGGGTCGTCCATCACGGCGGTCGCGCAAGCACGACGTGCGACGTCGGTGCGACCGCGGGGCAGTGCACAGCCCGCGGGGTCGACCCGATGACCGCCACCGACGCGACGGCGCCCCTGACCGAGCAGCCCGCGGCACCCGCGCCCGCCGAAGACCGGAGGGGTCTGCTGTGGGGCACAGTGCTTGGCGCGATGATGCTGGTCGTCGCCCTGGTCGTCGCGCTGGGCGGGGGATCCGGCTCCGCCGCGGGCGATCCTCGCGCGGTCGTCCGAGCCGGCGGCACCCAGACGGTTGCGGTGACCCTGGCCGGGATGCGGATCACGCCGTCGGTGATCGAGGTGCCGTCCGGTACGCGGCTGGTGCTCGCCGTCACGAACACCGACGCGATGCGCCACGACCTCGTCCTTGCGACCGGCCAGCAGACGCCGCTGCTCGCCGCGGGCGGCTCCACGAACCTCGACGTCGGCCCGGTGACAGCCTCGATCGAGGGGTGGTGCAGCGTCCCCGGGCACCGGGCCGCGGGGATGACGCTGAGCATCGTCGTGACCGGTGCTGCGGGTGCGGGTGCGGGCTCGGGGCACGACATGGGTGGAATGGCGACCGCGACCTCGGGCGCTGCGGCGCCCGTCATCGACTTCCAGGCCGCTCCGGGACCGGACTGGCGACCGTACGACCCGACTCTGCAGCCAGCCGCTGGGGCCACCGAGCACCGGCTGACGATCGCGGTGCGAGACACCGTGGTCGAGGTCGCTCCCGGCGTCCGGCAGACGCTGTGGACCTACAACGGGACGGCGCCCGGACCGACGCTGCACGGCCGCGTCGGCGACGTCTTCACGATCACGTTCGTCAACGATGCGGACCTGGGCCACGGGATCGACTTCCATGCGGGCTCGCTCGCCCCGGACGTCCCGATGCGCACGCTCGACCCCGGCCAGTCGTTGACGTACCAGTTCGTCGCGCGCTACTCAGGTGCCTGGCTCTACCACTGCAGCACGATGCCGATGTCCCTCCACATCGCCAACGGGATGTACGGCGCCGTGATCATCGACCCGCCGAACCTCCCGGCGGTCGACACGGAGGTCGTGCTCGTGCAGTCCGAGCTGTACCTCGGCCCGCAGGACGGGACGGCGGACGAGGCGAAGATCGCCGCCGAGACGCCGGACGCCCTCGTGTTCAACGGGTACGTCGACCAGTACGTCCATGCGCCGATCCGCGTCAAGGCAGGGTCACGGCTGCGGGTCTGGGTCGTCGACGCGGGCCCGCAGCGGGGGACGGCCTTCCACGTCGTCGGCGCCCAGTTCGACACGGTCTACGCCGAGGGCGCCTACCGCCTGAAGGCCGGCAATGCCGAGCAGGGTGCCTCGCAGGTGATGGACCTCGCGCCCGCACAAGGAGGGTTCGTCGAGCTCGTGCTCCCGGAGCCCGGTCGTTACCCGTTCACCGACCATGCCGTCGTCGACGGCGAACGGGGCGCCCACGGCATCGTCGAGGCGTACTAGGTGCTCGGGCTGTGGTCGTTGGTGCGGTTCGTCCACGTGCTGGGCGCCGTCGTCTGGCTCGGCGGTCAGCTGACGATCTCGGCGCTGGTGCTGCCGGCCGCCCGGCGGCGGCTCGAGGCGACCGACCGCGCCGGCCTGATGCGGACCCTGGGGATGCGGTTCGGCATCGCGACCGTCATCGTCCTGATCCCGCTGCAGGTGGCGACCGGTGTCGCGCTCGCCGCGCACAAGGGGGTCACGTGGAGCGCCCTCGCGCAGCCCGGGTACGGGCGGACCCTCGCCGGCAAGCTCGTCGCGTTCGTGCTCGTGATGCTCGCTGCCGGGCTGCACGGCTGGGCGAACAGCGCCGGGCGCACGGTCGTCGCGCGGGCCCTCGCGGTCTCGTCGCTGCTCGGCTCGTTCGTCGTCGTGCTCCTGGCCACCGCGCTGCCGGTGAGCTGACGAACCGGCCGGGGCGTTCGACCCCTCCACGAGATCGACCATCCGAAGGAGACCGAGATGACCTACGTGATCGGTGCGCCATGCATCGACGTGAAGGACAGCGCCTGCGTCGAGGAGTGCCCCGTCGACTGCATCTACGTGGGAGCCCGCACGCTGTACATCCACCCGGACGAGTGCGTGGACTGCGGTGCGTGCGAGCCGGTGTGCCCGGTCGAGGCGATCTACTACGAGGACGACCTCCCGGGGATCCAGCTGCCCTTCCTCGCGGACAACGCGCGGTTCTTCGAGGAGACCCTCCCCGGGCGCTCGGCGCCCCTCGGGTCACCTGGGGGTGCCGCGAAGCTCGGAGCTGTGGGGGTGGACACAGCCCTCGTCGCCGGCCACCCGGGGCCGCAGGAGCCGAGCGCCGGCGTGTGACGATCGACGGACGAGGGCCCCCCACCGGGATGCCGGCGCGGGGCCCTCGTCATGCACCGCTCGGGTGCGGCGGTGGTCGTCGAGAACGCTACGGAGTGATGGTGAGCGCCTGGTCGCCGAAGGTCAGCTGCCAGTCAGGGTTGGTCTTGGAGAAGGTCGACGGATCGATCACCTGCTCGGCGGTCACCCAGTCGATGAGCAGCTGGCGGATCTCCAGCTGCTTGTTGTAGACGACCGGTGCCGTCGTGACGCCCGGGAAGTTCCCGCCACCCGACTGCCGGTAGTTGTTGATGGCGACGACGAACACCGCGGCGTCGTCGATCGCCTGACTGCCGTACTGGAGGTGGGTGATCCGTGCGCCGGGAGCCTGCGACAGGTCGACGTCGTACGTCAGCGGCTGGTCGAGCCCGCCCATGACGTCGTAGTTGTAGTCCGGTGTGCCGCTGGGTGCCGTGGCTGTCGGGGCGTTCGTCACGTCCGCGGCCGCGTAGGTGCCCGGACCCGCCACGGCCTTGAAGTACTCCGAGGACTTCTCGAGGTACGCCTTGACCTGGGCGCCGGTCAGCTTGATGCCGAGCAGGGTGTTGTCGTAGATGTACAGCCCCGCGATGTCGCGCACCGACACGTCACCGGCAGGGATCGCGGCGTCCTTGTTGAAGGGCGCTGCGATCGACAGCACGGGGAGGCCGACGTCGGTGCCCGTCAGGTTCGCCTTGACCTCCTGGGCCTGGACGTAGTTGATGAAGTCCAGCGCGGCGGTGTCCTCGTACCGGGCCGTCGCAGCCGACATCGGCTCCGTCGCCGTCCCGATCACGCCGTTGACGTAGCTCACGACCTTGTCCTGGTCCGACTTCAGGAGGTTCACGATCTTCGGGTCCTCGGGCACGGTGTTGGAGTTGAGGATGCTCGAGTGCACCGAGCCGACCGTCCAGCGGCCGTGCGTGAACGACAGGTCGACGTCGAGCAGGGACAGTCGCTCGCCCCACTTCAGCGGCTCGGTGAGCACGACCGGCTTGCCGGTCGACTCGTTCGTGACGATGCGCTCGGCGATCTCCTGGTGGGCGTGGCCGACCAGGATGGCGTCGATCCCGGGGACCTGCTGGGCCACGAGCGTCGCGGCGTTCTCCGGGAAGGGGAGCGCGTCGCCGTACGACGACGACGTGTCGGCGCCCGAGTGGGCCGCGACGATGACGACGTCTGCGCCGGCCTTGCGCATCTTCGGCACCCAGACCTTCGCCTGCTCGACGAGGCCGGGGAAGCTCAGCTGCCCCTCGACGTTGGCCTTGTCCCAGATCGCGATCCCGGGGTTGGTCAGCCCGAGGATGCCGACGCGGATGGGCTTGCCGTGGGCGGGGTGGATCGTCTTGATCACGTACGGCGCGAAGGCGGGCTCGCCGGTCGCGTCGTCGATCGCGTTCGCGCCCAGCAGCGGGAAGTTCAGCTGCGACTGGAACTTCCGCAGCAGCGGGATGCCGTAGTTGAACTCGTGGTTCCCCAGCGCCGCGGCGTCATAGCCGATGGCGTTCATCGCCGCGGCCATCGGGTGGATGCCGCCGGAGGTGATCGGCTCGACCTTGGCGTAGTAGTACGCCAGGGGAGTGCCCTGGATCGTGTCGCCCGCGTCGATGAGCAGGGTGTTCGATCGACCGCGATCCTGCCGGACCTGGTCGACCAGCGTCGAGATCTTGGCGAGGCCGAGGTCGTTCTTGGCCTTGTCGTCGTACTCGGCGTTCTTGAAGTAGTCCCAGTTGAGGGCGTTGCCGTGCAGGTCCGTGGTGCCCATGACCGTCAGGTGGTAGTCGTTCTCGTGCCCGTGGCCCTTGTCGGCCACGGCAGGAGAAGCGGCCACGGCGACGAGCGCCACGGCCGCAGCCAACACTCCGAGCCGCCGGACGCGGCGCGCGATGGGGATGCTCATGCTGGGGATCCTCCGGAGTTCTCAGGGGGCGCACAGGAACTCGTGCTGGTCCATGCTTGGCCCCATTGCCCCGGACGGCAACATGTCGGGAACGTCGGATTCACTGTTCAGCTGCGATTCACTCCCCGGACCCCGGTCCAGTCCGGGGAATTGCGCCGACCGGCGTGCCTACTGCGGGAGATGCACCTCGTGGTGCTCGAGCTGGGAGATGTCGTCGGACGTCGCCTTGAGCAGCCGGTCGGCCACGTCGCGCAGTGCGCGGGCGGACGCGAGCTCTTCGCCGATCTCCGGGACGTCAGGGTCGCCCGGGGCGCGGCGGGCGCGCCCGTAGCCGTTGAGGGTCGTGCCGGCCGACGTCGTGAGGACGGCGTGGGCCTTGGTGACCACCCCGTCGGCCTTCAGGTCGTCGGTGTCGAAGAGATTGATGGTCACGTGCCAGGTGTGGGTCATGGCGGCGCTCCTCTCAGGCTCGTCTGTCGTACCCATCGTCGCGCGCATCGCGGCGACACGCCCGGGGTGCGCCAGACCGGTGGCTGCGGGGTGGTCAACCACCGGACGGCGGGCGTCGGACTCTGGTTGACTCAGAGCTACCGGTCGATGGGGAGGCAGTCGCATGTCGATGCTCGTGCTCTACGCCAGCAAGCACGGTTCCACGCAGGGGATCGCGGAGCGCATCGCCGTCACCCTCACAGCGGCGGGTCAACGGGTCGCAGTCCGCCCGGTCCAGGACGCCGGCGCGATCGACGGCTACGACGCGTTCGTCATCGGGAGCGCCGTCTACATGGGCCACTGGCTCAAGCCTGCCGCGGAGTTCGTCGCGAGCCACCGCGAGCTCCTTGCGACCCGCCCGGTCTGGTTGTTCAGCAGCGGCCCGCTGGGCACCGAGCCCACCGACGCCGAGGGCAAAGACCTGCGCGAGGCGTCCGAGCCGAAGGAGACCGCGGAGCTCCTTGCAGCGGTCCACCCGCGCCAGCACCGGGGCTTCTTCGGTGCGCTGGATCCCAGCAGCCTGACCCTTCCCGAGAAGGCGCTGCGACGGTTGCCGGCTGCGCGGGCGATCATGCCGGCTGGGGACTTCCGCGACTGGGCCGACATCGAGCAGTGGGCGAAGGACATCGCCGAGGAGCTCACGACCGGGACCGCGGGGGAGGCCGCGCGATGACGCGTCGGCGCGTGACGCGAGCCGCTGGGCTCCTCGTCCTGGTCCTCGTGCTCGCGGCATGCGCCGCCGGCCCGAACACCGCTGCTGTGGCGGACGCCCCGGACCTGGCGGGGTTCTGGCTCGGACTGTGGCACGGCGCGATCAGCCCGATCACGTTCGTGGTCTCGCTCTTCAACTCGGACGTCAACATCTACGAGGTCCACAACAACGGCGGCTGGTACAACTTCGGCTTCATGCTCGGCGCATCCGCTGCACTCTCGGGGGCAGGGCGCTCGAGTGCCGCCGCGGGCCCGCGTTCGTCCCGGCGGAGCACGCGGCGGCGTGCCTCGTCTGACTGAGCCCGGCTGACGGACTCCCGCGGGCGCTCGCCAAGCCGATCTCAGCCCGACGTGCGCGCGGCGGTCATCCGGTCGGCGACTCGAGTCGGCTCTCGATCTCGAAGACGGGATGGTCCCCGGGGTCGGGCAGTGACCGGAAGCATCGTTCGACGCTGCGACCGGCGATCCTGCGGTATCCGTCGATGATCTCGGCCCGCTGGTCGACGGGGATCTCGTGCGCGACGAAGTGCTGGGGCTGCCCGTGCCCGTGGAGCTCACCCTCGCCGGCCGCGCGGAGGTTCTGCACCCAGCGAGACTCACCGAACGGTGCCACCAGGTACCGGTGCGTCCCGACCTGGACGGGAATCACCGGGACACGCCGCGGTTGGCCGCTGCGCCGACCGGATACCGTGAGCTCTTCGACACCGCCTGTCCTCAGGCGACTCACCAACGGATTGACCACGTGCCGCGTGAAGCCCGGCGGCTTCAGATAGACCATGGCTGAACCTCCCCACGCCCCTGCACCTCCGACGCTTCAACGTGAGACACGCCGCCGCGAGAGACGTTGGTCCCGGGGTGCTCATCGGTGAGCCGGTGCCTGTCGGTGTGCGCCGCGTGCACGGGGCAGGTTGGACCGGTCGAGGGCGACCCGTAGCCTCGGGCCATGAGCACCCTTCACGAGGTCGGCGAGAAAGACGCCTGGCGATGCTGGCTGTGCGACGAGCCGGTCGACCCCGACGCGTCCGTCAATGCCGACCGCGGTCCCAGCATCGACGGCGGTGCCGCTCCGAAGGGGAAGAAGGTTCCGCCAGGATCAGAGCGTCTGGCGCACCGGGCCTGCAACACCCGCAAGGGTGCGGTCAAGCCCGTCGTGCCGTGGTCGCCGGACCTGTTCGTCGTCGAGCCGGCCCCGATCGTCTCGACCGTCGAGCGGCTGACCCGCAAGGGCGGCCGAGAGGTGGTGGCCCGCTGTCCCAGCAAGGCCGACGCCGACGAGGCGGCGGTGTGGCTGCTCGACCGCCTGTCGCGATTCGCGCCGGAGCTGGCGGTCGGGACGCAGGTCGAGGCGGGCGGTGGACAGTTCCTGCTCGTGCTACGAGCTGTGTGACAGCGCGCGGAAAGCGCGCCCGGCCTCGCGGCCGGGCGCGGTCCGTCACGGGGTGACGATCACCTTGAGCGCCTCGCGGGCGTCCATGAGGCGGTACCCCTCGGCGATGTCGGACAGGGCGATCGTGCGGTCGAAGACCTTGCCGGGCTCGATCCGCCCCTCGAGCACGTCCGGCAGCGCGGCCTCGATGTAGGCGCGCACGGGCGCGGGACCACCAGTCAGCGCGGCGTTCTTCCCGAACAGCGAGCCGAACCCGATCGGTGCGGACTCGTACTGCGGAACACCTACGCGGCTGATCACGCCGCCGGGCCGCACGATGCCGTAGGCCTGCTCGTAGGCAGGCATGTGACCGACGGCCTCGAGGACGACGTGACTGCCCTCGCCGCCCGTGAGCTCCATGACCTTCGCCACGCCCTCCGCGCCGCGCTCGGCGACGACGTCGGTCGCACCGAACTCGCGGCCGAGGTCGGTCCGGGCAACGTGGCGGCCCATGAGGATGATCCGCTCGGCGCCCAGCTGGCGAGAGGCCAGAACAGCCGACAGGCCGACGGCGCCGTCACCGATCACGGTCACGGTGGTGCGGGCGTCGACCTTGCCCATGTGAGCCGCGTGGTAGCCCGTGAGGTAGACGTCGGACAGCGTGAGAAGCGACGGCAGCAGCGCGTCGTCGACCTCGCCCGGCACCGTGACCAGGGTCCCGTCGGCCTGCGGCACGCGCACGGCCTCCGCCTGCCCGCCGCCGACGCCACCTGCGCCGTACCAGCCGCCGTGCACGCACGAGGTCTGCACGCCTTCGCGGCAGAAGACGCAGGTGTTGTCCTGGAACGCGAACGGAGAGATGACGAAGTCGCCCTTCGCCAGCGTGGAGACGGCGCTGCCGACCTGCTCGACGACGCCGAGGAGCTCGTGGCCCATCGGCAGCCCCGCGACCTGGGTCGGCAGCGTGTGGAACGGGTGCAGGTCGGACCCGCAGACGCAAGACCGGACGACGCGCACGATCGCGTCGGTCGGCTGCTGGATGGTCGGGTCGGGGACGTTCTCGACCCGCACATCGCCGGCGCCGTACATGAATGTTGCGCGCAACTGTCCTCCAAGGACTCAGGTGACATCGGTGGTCGTGCGCCGGAGCGCGCGACGGCAGACGACCAGCCAACCTGGTCGTCGTCATGCGGGGGAGTCCCGGTCGTTCCGGGTACTGGCAGACCCCCTGTGCGGGTCCGAACAGGCGGCCGCCCGGACCCGACGTTCGCTCACGCGCGAGGTGTCACTCCCCGGGCGGGAAGTCCGTCGACGCGGCGAGCTCGGTCTGGGTCTCGAAGTCCGCGACCCGGGCACGCAGCGTCGCCAGCGTGCCCGCGAGCGCCTGCGAGCCGAGCACGATGCGCAGCGGCGCCGGCTCGATGTCGACGCTGTCGATGATGCGCGCAGCCATCCGCGCAGGGTCGCCGGGGGCCAAGCCGTTCGCCGGGTCGAGCATCGCCAGGAAGGCGTGCGCCGGGTTGCCGTCGTACACCTCGGTCAGATCGGCGACCTGAGCGCTGCCGTACCGGAACTCGGTCCGTGCTCCGCCGGGCTCGACGATCGTCATGCCGATGCCGAACGGCGCGACCTCCTGTGCGACGGACTCGACGAACCCCTCGATGCCCCACTTCGTCGCGTGGTACAGGGAGTTGCCGGGGTAGGCGACCTGCCCGCCGTACGACGAGATCTGGACGACCCGGCCGCCGCCCTGCGCGCGCAGGTGCGGCAGTGCGGCACGGATGAGCTGGATCGACCCGGTGAGGTTGGCCGCGATCAGCCGGTCGACCTGCGCGTCGGACATCTCCTCGGCAGCGCCGAACAGGCCGTAGCCCGCGTTGCTCACGACGACATCGATCCGACCCTGCTCCGCGAACGCCGCGTCGACGACCGACCGGACGGCGTCCGCGTCGGTCACGTCGAGCACCTTGACGTGGAACGTGCCCGGGTGCCGCTCGAGCAGGTCGGTGACCTTGCTGGTGTCACGGACGGTGCCGACGACGCGGTCTCCGCGCTCCAGGAGCTGGGTGGTGAGCTCGCGACCGAAGCCGCTGCTCACGCCGGTGATGAGCCAGGTGCGTGGTGCCATGGGAAGGCCGATCCGTTCGAGGTGGGGGTCGTCAGGGCGTCGTCACGCAGCCGTGACGTCGTCGATCGCGCGGAGCGCGTTCAGCGTGCGTGGGTAGCCGATGAAGGGCAGGAGCTGGGTGACGACGGCGATCAGCCGGGCACGGTCGTTGCCGACGTTCAGGTTGGCCGCCACGTGCCCCCTGACCTGCGGGTCGCAGCCGCCGAGCGCCACGAGCATGCTCAGGGTGAGCAGCTCGCGGGTCGGCACGTCGATCCCGCTCCGCGTGTAGTGGTCGCCGAAGCAGTTGCCCGACAGGTAGCGCTGGATGTGCGCCTCGTCGTCCGGCGCATTGGCGTAGAGCGAGTCGACGGTCTCCGAGCCGATGATCTGCCGTTGCACCGCGAGCCCTCGCTCGAACCGGTCCTCGGGCGTGGTCGTCGACTGGCCCGGGAGGGGCAGCTCGACCCCGCGGTCGGTGAGGACCTCGTTCGTGGCGTGCAGGAAGTCGACGACCCGCGCCGTGCCGACGTAGGGCACCGCCTGGTAGACGATCTCCTTGACCTCGACCGGCGTCACGCCGACGGTCAGCGCGGCGCCGAGCATGACGCGGTACTCCCGCAACGCCTGGCCGGCGATCATCGAGGCGAGCTGCACCATGAGCCGCGTGCGGGTGTCCAGGTCACCGTGCTGCAGGACCTCGTCGAAGGCGAAGTTGTCGAAGTACTCGATGAGCTCGGGGTCGGTCTGCGCCAGGGTCGAGACGTGACCCGGGAACAGCTCGTCGTGGTTCGCCTGGGCCGCTGCGCTCACTGCCATGAGGTCACGCCCTCGGGCTCGAGGAGCACCTTGATCGCTCGCCGCTCGTCCATGGCCTTGTACGCCTCGGCGACCGCGGAGAGCGGGAGGGTCAGGTCGAAGACCTTCCCGGGGTCGATCTGCCGGTTCCACACGAGGTCGATCAGGTGCGGCAGGTAGGCGCGCACGGGAGCGGGGCCACCGCGGAAGCCCTTGTTCGCCCAGAACATCTGGTCGGTCGGCAGGTCGCCGTGGGGGACGCCGACGACGCCGATCATGCCGCCTGGACGGGTTGCCCGGACGGCCTGGAGGCGTGCGTCCTCGGTGCCCACGCACTCCAGCACCGCGTCGGCACCGATCCCCTCGTCGCCACGCACAGCAACGATGTGGGTGGCACCGAACTCGCGTGCGATCTTCTGACGTGAGGCGTGCCGGCTCATCGCGATGACGGTGGTCGCCCCCATCTGGGCCGCGGCAAGGACGCCGCTCAGGCCCACCGCGCCATCGCCGACGACGACCACGCTCATGCCCGGTTCGACACCGGCGCAGACCGCCGCATGCCATCCGGTGCACATCACGTCGGACAGGGCGAGCAGGCTCGGGACGAGGTCGGCGGGCGGCCGGCCGGGCGTCGCGATCAGGGTGCCGTCGGCGTGGGGGATGCGGATCTTCTCGGCCTGGCAGCCGTCGAATCCGCCGCCGTGCTGGCACGCGGAGTGCGTGCCCTTGCGGCACACCGGACAGGCGTTGTCGCTGTACAGGAAGCCGCCGACCACGAAGTCGCCGGGCTTCACCGTGGTGACGGCGGCGCCGACCGCTTCGACGATCCCGACGTACTCGTGCCCGATCGGCACCGGCCTCGCCACGTCCGCCAGTCCGCGATACCGCCACAGGTCCGACCCGCACACGCAGGCGGCCACCGTGCGGATGACCGCATCGGTCGGCTCGATGACGACGGGGTCGGGACGGTCCTCGTAGCGGACGTCCCCGGGTGCATGAATGATTGCTCCTCGCATGCCTTCATCCCACACCGAGTTCGCCGCGGGTGGGAGGCCCTGCCACTACGTCCCTCGCGATGCCCCCTCCTCAGAGCTCGTGCTCGGCGAGCTCCCTGAACTCGTCGGGCACCACGCCGCCGTTGCGCAGGACGACGGGCAGGTAGCCCACCGCGTCACCGCCGAACCGGCTCCTGATCCGGTCCATCGACCCGTCGACGGCCCGCCGTGCGGCGCCGGCGTCGGTACCCGGCCGCCACGGGTCCTGCGGCGGGAGGTCGAGCTCGAGCTGGATCGTGCGCTGCTCGGTGAGGTTCGAGACCGAGACCGCGAGCAGCGTGATCTCGCACGGCGCGGGGGCGTCGTTGATCGCCGACCACACCAGTCGCTCGGCGATCTCGGTGAGCGTGAGAGTCGCGGCGACCGGCTCCCGCAGCGTGTGGGAGCGGGTCACCGCGTGCATCCCGGGAAACCGCACGCGAACAGTGACCGTGCGCCCCGCGAGATCCTTCGCGCGCATCCGCCGCGTGATCCGGTCCGCCAGGTGGGCGAGCACGGCCCGCAGGTCCTCGGGCTCGGGGCTGCGGCGGGGGAGTGCGGACTGCGCGCCCACCGACCGCGCGCGGTGGTCGGTCACGATCCGGCGCGGATCCTCGTCCAGCGCCATGGCGTTGAGCTTGCGCCCGACGGCGTAACCGAGGAGACGCTCGACCGCCGACGACGGCGTCTGGGCGAGCTCGCCGATCGTCCGGATGCCCTGATCGGCGAGGCGCTTCTGGTTCACGGGCCCGACGCCCCAGATGAGCCCGACCGGGAGCGGGTCGAGGAACTCCCGCTCGAATCCGGGCCTCACCACGACGAGCCCGTCGGGCTTCGCCACCTGGGACGCGATCTTGGCCAGGTGCTTGGTCCGTGCGGCGCCCACCGAGATGGGCAGGCCGATGTCGACCCGGACCCGGCGGCGGATCGTCGCGCCGATCGCCTCGGGGGGGCCGAACAGATGCGTCGAGCCCGACACGTCGAGGAACGCCTCGTCGATCGAGATCCGCTCCACGAGGGGCGTGAAGTCCGCCAGGACCGCCATGACCGCGTCCCCGAGGCGCTGGTACTCGGAGAAGTGACCGCGGACGAACCGCAGCTCGGGGCAGAGCCGCGCGGCGCGCCATCCGGGCATGCCACCCTGCACCCCGAAGCGCTTGGCCTCGTAGGACGCGGCGAGCACGACACCGCCGCGAGGGCCGCCGCCGACAGCGATCGGGCGCCCGCGCAGCGCGGGATCGAGGAGCTGCTCGACCGACGCGTAGAAGGCGTCGAGGTCGGCGTGCAGGATCGTCGCGCCACCGCTGGGCATCCCACCACTGTAGTCGAACAGGTGTTCGAATAACGACGACCTACGAGCCCGACCGCATGGCTCCGTGCCGGTCAGGCGGCGGGGCCGGGCCCGGCGGCCGTCCGACGGACCGCCTCGAGCGAGAGTGCGACGTCCTCGTCGTCGGTCGACCAGTTGCTCACCGAGATGCGCAGCACCGCACGGTCCCGCCACCGTGACCCGGACATCCAGGTGGCCCCGTCGGCGAGCAGGCGCTCGGTGACCTCGCGCGTGCGCTCGTCCGAACCGAAGGTCACGCACACCTGCGTGAACTCCACGTCGTTGACGATCTCGGCGCCGTCGATCCGTGCGATCCCCTCGGCGAGCTGGTGGGCCCGGTCGACGAGACCCTCGACGAGCTCGGCGACGCCACGTCGTCCCAGCGCGCGCAGCGCCGCCCACACCGGTACGCCGCGGGCCCGCCGCGACATCTCGGGCACCTTGTCCATCGGCTCACCGGCACCTTGGAAGCCCGCGAAGTACGCGGTCTGGAGCGAGAACGCCGCGCGCACGGCGTCGGGCCGGGCGATGATCGCGACGCCGCAGTCGTACGGCACGTTGAGGGTCTTGTGGGCGTCGGTGGCCCACGAGTCGGCCGCCGCGTAGCCGTCCACGAGCACGCGCAGACGTGGTGAGGCGGCGGCCCACAGCCCGAAGGCGCCGTCGACGTGGACCCATGCGCCGTGGGCGTGCGCGACGGCGATCGCCTCGCCGAACGGGTCGAACGCGCCCGAGTGCAGGTTTCCGGCCTGCAGGCAGACGATCGTCGGTCCGTCGCCGGCCGCGAGCTCACGGGCCAGGTCGGCGACACGGATCCGCCCCTGGTCGTCGGCGGCCACCGCGGTCGGCGTGCCGAGGCCCAGGTACCGCAGGGCAAGGTCGACGCTCCCGTGCCGCTCCGCACCGGCGAGGACACGAACTCGGGGGGCGCCCGTGAGTCCCGCCGTCTCGACGTCCCACCCCGCATCCGCCAGGACCTGGTGCCGCGCGGCGCCCAGGCCGATGAAGTTGGCCGTGGTGGCGCCGGTCGCAAACCCGACGTCGGCCGAGCCGGGCAGCCCCAGCAGGTCCAGGAGCCACGTCGCGGCCGCCTCCTCGACGGCGGCCGTCCCGGGGGTGGCCGCGCGCATGGCGCTGTTCTGGTCCCACGTGCTCGTCAGCCAGTCTGCGGCGAGCGGCGCGGGCTGGCTGCCTCCCATGACCCAGCCGAAGAACCGTCCGGAGCCGATGGCCATCAGCCCGGGCTCCACAGCTGCGGCGAGCTCGTCGATCACCAGCTCAGGGGCGCGCCCGTCGTCGGGCAGTGGCCCGCCGATGCTCGCGAGGACCGCATCTGCCGTGGTCTGCGCGGGGATGGGGCGGTCCGGGACGGACGTGAGCCAGTGCCGAGCGTGCACGAGGGCACGGTCGAGGGCCGGAGCGAACACTTCCCAGCGGGCTGTCACCCTCGACAGGTTCCCATCCGCACCGATGCCACGGCAATGGTGCGCGAGCGGGGTTGCTGGGTGGCGCCTCGTTGCGGGGGCCTTCCATAATGAAGAGTGCGGTGAGGAGACGACCATGACCGACTTCAGAGACCGCCACGAGGGCTTCCGTTCCCAGGTCCCGCCCGAGGTGCGCGAGCACATGGGTGCGGCCCGCGCCGAGATGCGCAAGGGCTTCGAGACGTTCCTCCCGGCGGAGTTCTTCGAGCACCGTGATACTGCTCGACGGGAGATGCTCCTGGCGTGGCGCGGTGTGATCGATGCGGCCATCGGCCGCATGGACGAGCGGAAGGCCCGGCCGTAGCGAGCGGCTCGACCTCGGCCGTCGCGGGTCGGGCTACCGCCGCGCGCCGGCGATCAGGACCCGAACCAGCGCCAGACCCGCCACGACGAGCAGCGCCGCTCCGACGCCGATGCGCCCCGCGCTGACGAGCACGGAGCCCGCGACCAGCAGGCCCGCCACGACGACGGTGTCGCCGAGCCGGTCGATCGCCCGGCTCACGGAGCGCAGCTCGTGGCCGACGTGCTCGTCCCGGACCAGCAACCCGCTGCTCTCCGCTCGGGCGAGGGCCCGGCTCGTCTGAGCCGGGAGGGCGAGCAGGGCCAGCACCGCGTCACCGATCTCGTCGAGCCAGTGGCCGACGCCTGAGGATGCCTCGTCCTGGACGGCGCGTCGGGCGTACGGACCGATCTGCTGCCAGAGGTTCACGTCCGGGTCGAGGCCCGTGCACATGCCCGACAGGATCGCCACCGTGCGCACGACGTAGATGAGGTTCTGCGGGACCTGGAACGGCATGTCGAGCAGCAGGTCACGGTACTGCTGGGCGAACTCCCGGACCTCCTGCACGTCGATGTTCCGCAGCTCGCTCATCGACAGGCCCCAGTACCTGTCGAACACGTGCGCCTCGGCCCGTTCGATCGCCGCGAGGTCGGCGCCGGGCAGCAGCATGTCGAGCATCTGGTACGCCTTGACGACGCGGCCTGCATCCCGTGTGCCGACCGCGATGAGCAGCTCCCGCAGGCTGTCGCGGACGGTGTCGGGGACGCGCGCCATCATGCCGAAGTCGACGAAGGTCAGCCGCCAGGTCACCGGCTCGCCGGCCGGGCCGGGCAGGGGAGTGACGAACAGGTTGCCGGGGTGGGGGTCGGCGTGCACGAACCCGTCCTCGAAGATCTGCTTCAGGTACACGGCGACGAGCCGCTCGGCGACGGCGGCACGGTCGATCCCCGCGTCGGTGATCGCGGCATAGTCCGTGATCTTGATCGCGGACACGTCCTCGAGGGTGAGCACCCGCCGGGTGCTCAGCGACCGCACGACCCGCGGCACCTGAACGGTCGGGTCGTCGGCGAAGTTGCGGTAGAACGTCTCGGCGTTGGTCGCCTCGTGCTCGTAGTCGATCTCCTCGTGCAGCGTTGCCGAGAACTCACGCAGCAGCGCGGGGACGTCGGCGTGCGCGCGGATCGGTCGGTAGCGCATGAGCCACGAACCCACCCTGCTCAGCGCGGACAGGTCCGTCTCGACGATCGCGGCGATCCCGGGGCGCTGAACCTTGATCACGACGTCGCGGTAGCCGACGTCGTGGTCGCTCCCGAGCCGGGCACGGTGCACCTGACCCAGGGACGCAGCGGCCAGCGGGACGGGCTCGACCCGATCGAAGAGCTCGGCCAACGGCGCGCCCAGCTCGACCTCGGCCAGCTCGCGGATCGCCTGGAAGTCCTCCGCCGGCACCTCGTCCTGCAGGTTGGCGAGCTCGTCGGTCACCTCGCGCGGCAGCACGTCGAGCCGTGAGGACAGGAACTGCCCGACCTTGATCATGACGCCGCCCATGCCGATGGCGAGCTCCCGGAACCGCGTCGCCTCGCGCCGGAGCCGCTCGGTGCGGTTGCGCCGCACCCACCCGCGGAACCCCAGGCGTCGCAGGACGATGTCCCACCAGATGAAGCGGGCGATGACACCGGCGAAGAACGTCAGGATGTGGACGTACCGGCCGCGCAGGTGGGTCGATGCCATCGAAGCCTCCGCTGGTGCCCGCGGAACCCCGGCCGTCGCGGCATCGGGCCCGTCTCCGTCACGCTACTGCTGGTCCACCCGTCCGGCCACGCTGGCCGGAGATGGGCGCCGGAGCGGCCGACGTCACCGCGCCGGGACACCCGATCTGCCGTTGCAGCCTGGTGACGCGGCAGCACGGGATCGCGGACGGACGTGCAGCACGGCACTGGGACCATCGCCCTGGGTAGCCCGGTCGGCAGCGGGAGACGATGGTGCTCATACGTATGAGGGATCCGGCGCCCCTGTCCTCGCCGCCGGGAGGCAAAGGGGTCGACCATGTCCTACGAGCGCGTCCTGCAGCCCGGCCGCATCGGGTCGCTCGAGCTGCCCAACCGCGTGATCATGGCGCCGATGGGTACCGAGCTGGGCACCCACGAGGGTCTCTTCACCGAGCGCGAGATCGCGTACTACACCGAGCGGGCGCGCGGCGGCACGGGCCTGGTCGTGACCGGCATCAGCGCCGTCTCGCAGGACTTCGAGCAGATCAACGCAGGCCTGTGTCGCGTCGACACCGACGACTGCATCCCTGGCCTGACCACGCTCGCCGAGTCGATCCACGCCGTCGGCGGCCTCGTCTCGCTCCAGCTCACCGCCGGCCTCGGCCGCAACATCAACCTGGTCGACCCCGAGCGCCTGCCCATCAGCGCGTCCGACAACCCGCACTTCTCGCAGCCCGACGTGCTGTGCCGCCCGCTCGAGACCGACGAGATCAAGCTCATCGTCCAGCGGTTCGGCGAGGCCGCCGCGCGCGCCGCCGCCGCCGGCATCGACGCCCTCGACATCCACGGCCACACCGGCTACCTCATCGACCAGTTCATGAGCCCGGTCTGGAACCGCCGGACCGACGTGTACGGCGGTTCGGTCGAGAACCGCTGCCGCTTCGCCGTCGAGGTCATCCAGGCGGTCAAGGCCGCCGCTCCGGGCCTGCCCGTGAGCTTCCACCTGTCGGTGGACCACCGCTTCCCCGGTGGGCGCACCGCCGAGGACTCGCGCGAGATCGCCCTCGTCCTCGAGAGCGCCGGGCTCGACCTGATGATGGCCGACGACGGCTCCTACGAGGCCATGGACTACGTCTTCCCGCCGTACTACCTCGGGGACGCGTGCATGGTCAGTGCCGCGAAGGCGCTCAAGGAGGTCCTCACCATCCCCGTGATGGCGGTCGGCAACCTCACGCCCGAGAACGCCGAGGCCGTGCTCGTCGCGGGCGACGCGGACTTCGTCGGGATCGGCCGTGGGCTCATCGCGGACCCCGAGTGGGCCGGCAAGCTCGCCGCGGGCCGCCGCGAGGACATCCGCCCCTGCATCCGCTGCCACGCCATGTGCGTCGGCAACGCCTTCTTCGCCCTGCCGCTCGGCTGCGCCGTCAACGCGCAGGTCGGCATGGAGCTCGAGCGTCAGGTGACGCCGGCGGACGAGCCCAAGCGCGTCGTCGTCGTCGGTGGCGGCCCCGCGGGGCTCGAGGCGGCACGTGTCGCCGGTCTGCGGGGGCACTCCGTCGAGGTGTACGAGCGCTCGGAGCAGCTGGGTGGCGTCCTGTGGCCGGCCGCGACCCCCGAGTTCAAGAAGGAGCTGCGCGGCATGATCGCGTGGTGGGAGCGCCAGATCGCGGACCTGCCCGTGACCGTCCACCTGGGTCGTGAGCTGACCGCCGCCTCACCCGAGCTCGACAGCGCGGACGCCGTGATCGTCGCCGTCGGGTCCACGCCGATCGTGCCGGCCTCGATCCCCGGCGTCGACGGCCCGAACGTCGTCGAGGTCGTGGACGCGCACCTGGGAGCCACGCTCGGCTCACGCGTCGCCGTCGCGGGCGGCGGCCTGTCGGGTGCCGACCTCGCGCTCGAGCTCGCGCAGGATGGCCGCGAGGTCACCGTGGTGGAGATGGCCGACGAGATCGCCCGGGACATGATCATCATCAACCGGATCACGCTCCTTCGTGAGCTCGCCGAGAACAACGTGCGTGTGCTCACCGGCCACGCCGTCACCGCGATCGACGACAAGGGACTCACGGCCCACGGCCCCGACGGTGAGGTCCACGTGGACGCCGACACCGTGGTGCTCGCCTTCGGCGTGCGGCCCGCGACGTCGCTGACCGAGGCGCTGGCCGGGCGCGACGGCGTCGTCAGCGTGGGCGACTGCGTGACGCCTGCGAAGGTCGGCGAGGCGATCAACGCGGGGTTCATGGCGGCGCTGACGCTCTGACGCACGCACGTGGAGCTGTAGTCGCGAGGGGCGTCGTCCGGGAGACGGCGCCCCTCGTGGCGCTCGCGCGGGTGCTCCTGCAGGCACACGACCGACCCGGAGCGCACGGTCGCTGACCGTTCCGGCTCGCTCCCGCGCTAGCGTGCCGTGTGAGCAAACTCGAACCGACGCCCCGCGTGGAGCCCTTCGTCACTCAGCCGGCCGGACCCGCGGCGCGCGTCGCATGGATCGATGCCCGGAACGGCATCGCCGGCGACATGCTGCTGGGTGCCCTGGTGGATGCCGGGGCACCGCTCGGGGAGCTGCAGCGCGCAGTCGACGCGGTGATCCCCGGCACGGTGCGGCTCACGTCCCGTCAGGTCCGCCGTGCCGGGATGAGGGCGACGAAGGTCGACGTCGAGCTGCTCGCCGCGGACCTGCCGCACCGCCTCTGGGCCGACATCCGCGACATGCTCAGGGCGGCGAGCGGACTCGATGATGCCACCCGCGATCGGGCCCTGGCAGTCTTCGGCCGGCTGGCCGAGGCTGAGGCGCGCGCCCATGGGATCGACCCGGAGGAGGTGCACTTCCACGAGGTCGGAGCGTGGGACTCCATCGCCGACGTCGTGGGCGTGTGCGCGGCGCTCGGGGAGCTGGGGATAGCGCGGCTCAGTGCCGGGCCGGTGGCGCTCGGCTCCGGCAGCATCAAGACGGCGCACGGTGACATCCCCGTCCCGGTGCCCGCGGTGCTCGAGCTGTCCGCGGGCTGGCGTGTCGTTGCTGGCGGTGAGGGCGAGCTCGCCACCCCGACCGGGATGGCCCTCGTGACCTCACTGTCGGCCGTGTGCGAAGAGCTGCCGGCGATCGTCGTCGCAGCGGTGGGGGTCGGTGCAGGCACGCGCGACGTCGACGGCAGGCCGAACGTCGTCCGCGTCGTCGTCGGGTCACCGGTCGTGGCAGCCGGGGAGCTCGAGGATCCCGAGCTCGAGGAAGCCGTCGTCCTCGAGGCCAACGTCGACGACCTCGACCCCCGCGTCTGGCCGGGTGTGATCGCCGCGCTGATCGACGACGGCGCGTCGGACGCGTGGCTGACGCCGATCCTCATGAAGAAGGGTCGCCCGGCGCACACGCTGGCTGTGCTCACCTCGCCCGACCGCGTCGCCGAGCTCCGCGCGCGGATGTTCGGCCTGGTCCCGACCCTCGGTGTGCGTCAGAGCGTGGTGCGCAGGTCCGTCCTCGAGCGCACCTGGCGCACGGTCGACGTGGAGGGTGCGGCGGTACGGATCAAGCTCGCGCACGCCCGGGGCGCCATCGTCACCGCGACGCCCGAGTTCGAGGATGCTGCCCTCGCCGCCCGGGAGTCGGGGAGCGCGGTCCGGAACGTCCTTGACCGGGCGGTCGCGGCTGCGGTCGCGGCGGGCCTCACGCCCGGGTCGGCGGTGCCGGACTGACGGTTCGGCGCACGTCGTGCCGCTGAACCGAGCGCTCGCCCGTGGGTGAGGGTCCGGATCCGGGCCGGCGGGTCAGACCGGGGCGGCGATCTGGGCCGCGAGGTGACCGGCTCCGTAGCCGTTGTCGATGTTGACCACGGCGACGCCGGGCGCGCACGACGTGAGCATCGTGAGGAGCGGCGCGAGACCCTCGAACGCGGCGCCGTACCCCACCGACGTCGGCACCGCGACGACCGGGGCGGAGATGAGCCCCGCGACGACGCTCGGCAGAGCGCCGTCCATGCCCGCGACCACGACGACGACCCGGGCCCGGCGCAGCAGGTCGAGCCTCCCCAGCACGCGGTGGAGGCCCGCCACTCCGACATCGATGACCAGCTCGCACTCGCGACCGAGGTAGGTCGCGACGAGAAGGGCCTCCCGCGCCACCGGCAGGTCGGACGTGCCGGCCGCGGCGACGACGACGAGCCCGCCCGTCGGCTCCGGAGCGGTCGGTGGCCACGCGAGGAGCCGCGCCTCGGCGTCGTATCGAGCGTCGGGCAGCTCCGCGAGCACGGCGTCCGCATGGTCCGGCGCCGCGCGGGTGAAGAGGGTCGGGGTGCCGTGCTCGCGCACTGCTGCGGCGATCGCACGGACCTGCGCCGGCGTCTTCGCCTCGCAGTAGATCGCCTCGGCGTACCCGCGCCGGTGCGCGCGGTCGTGGTCGAGCTCGGCGATGCCCCGCAGCGAGGCCGGTGGCTCCCAGGGGCGATCAGGCACGGGCGGCGACGAGCGGGAGCGTGAAGGCACCGGACTGGATGCCGCCGAGGTCGAGGGTGACGAACCGGAACCCGGCGGCCCGCACGGCGCGGTGGATCTGGCCGCGAACGTCCGCGACGGCCGCTCGAGGGAGGTCGTCGGCGGGTAGCTCGATCCTCGCGACGTCGCCATGGTGCCGGACCCGCGAGTCGATGAACCCGAGAGCGCGCAGGGCGGACTCGGCGGCGTCGATCTGATGCAGCTTCTCGGGCGTGACCTCGTCGAAGTGGGGGATGCGGGACGCCAGGCACGGAGCAGCAGGCTTGTCGGCGCACGGGAGCTCGAACGCGCGAGCGAGCGCCCGAACAGCCGCCTTGTCGATGCCTGCGTCGGCAAGGGGCCGCAGGACCCGGTGGTTCGTTGCGGCTCGGGATCCGGGACGGTCCGGGCGGAGGGTGTCGTCCGCGTTCTCGCCGTAGGCGATGGCGGTGAGCCCGTACTGCCCTGCTACCTCGTCGGAGATGCGCGTGAAGAGCTCGTCCTTGCAGTGGAAGCACCTGTCCGGACCGTTCGCACGGTAGGCGGGGTTGTCGCCTTCGCGGGTCTCGATCTCCACGATCGGTGCACCGATCACCGCTGCGACGGTGTGGGCGGCCGTGCGCTCGTCTGCGGCGAGGCTGGGGGAGACGCCGAGGATCGCCAGAGTCCGGCCGGGGCCCAGGGCCCGGACGGCGAGGGCGAGGAGCACGGAGGAGTCCACGCCGCCGGAGAAGGCGACCCCGACCCGGCGAGGATCACCGAGGGCGGCTGTCACGCGATGGGCGGCGGCCTCGAGGTCGCCGGTCAGGAGCTTGCCGGATCCGGGCACGGTGGGGCCTCCTTGAGGGCGATCGACGGTCGGGGAGTCGTGCGCCGTCCACTTTGCGCTCTCGGCGGTCCGCAGGCAACCGGTTGCTCAGAGTTGCCTGCGCCGACCGGTCGGGGGCAACTCACGGCAAGCGGTGGCCGACATCCTGGCTCCTGCCCAAGATGGCAGGTGAAGGACCTCCGCACCAGGAGGCACCCGGACCCAGGAGCTGTCGCATGACCGTCATCGTGATCGAGTTCCCTGTCGTCGACTACGACGCGTTCAAGTCGCTCTGGGAGGAGGATCGCACCAGCCGCGCGACGCTCGGGGTGCGCAGCTACCGCATCTTCCGGCCGCTCGACGACGACCACTATGTCGCCCTGCACTACGAGGTGGATGACGCGGCCCAGGCGGAGGCGGTCGTCGCGGCCCTCCGGATCATGCTCGAGGCCGGCCCGATCGGCAAGGTCCTCTTCCGGCCGGACTTCCGGATCTACGACGAGGTCGCGTCGGGCGCCTACGCCAGCTGACGTACCGGTTCGCCGCGCTGCGGCCCAGTGCCCCGCGGTGCGGTTGACGTTGCCGAGACCGCGGCAGCCATCGTGCGTTCGGCGCCCGCGCCGAGCGTGACGGCGCGCTCGCGCACGTTGCACGTCTCGACGCACACCATCTCGCGCCACTCCTCGTCCCCGAAGTCACCCATCGCGACCGCCTTGGCGGCGCCCGGGTTCCAGACCACGGCGTTGGCCGAGCCGGTCGTGGCGACCGTCAGATCGCAGCCACCGGCAGGATCGCGGACCACGATCCTGCCGGGCTGCGCGTACACACGGTCGGTCTCGGCCGTGATCTGCAGCGACTCTCCCGCCGGCGGCTCCTCGTGGTCCCCGCCGAGCCTGTCGACGTACGGCATGTCGCCGAGCCCGTCGATCGTCACCTTCTGGACGTCGCCCACACCGAGGTAGGTGTGGAACGCCTCCTCGAAGGTGATGGGCACGGTGCCCGTGTTGGTCACCGTGAGCCGCAGCAGGAGCTCGGCGCCGACGGTGATCTCGTAGCGCGCCTCGAACGCGTGCGGCCAGACTGATGCGCGCGAAGCCTCGGTGTCCTCGAGCAGGAACCGCAGCATGACGTCGTCGCCCTTCTCGACCGCCTCGAGGAGGGTCCAGTCCGAGATGCGCGCGAAGCCGTGCAGCGGACCGCCCCCCGCCGACGGCGCCGGACCGAACCACGGGAAGCAGACCGGCACCCCACCCCGCAGCGCCAGACCGGCACCGAACTGACCGGCTGCGCTCATCCAGAGCACGGGGTCCTGACCGGAGGGCACCCACGAGGTGACGTGCGCCCCCTGCAGGTAGATCTCGGCCGACGCTGCGCGACCCGACACGACCACGCGGGTGAGGCCCCCTTCGCCGGCCTCGAGGCGAACCGACGCCGGAAGGGCCGTTACGCCGGGTGCGCGCCCGTTCATGCGGGGGACTCGGTCCGGTTGCCGGTCCAGTCGGTGTGGAAGGTGCCGCCGCGGTCGGTGCGCCGGTAGGTGTGGGCGCCGAAGAAGTCGCGTTGGGCCTGGATGAGGTTGGCGGGCAGCCGGTCGGCGCGCACACCGTCGTAGTAGGCGAGGGAGGAGGAGAACGCCGGGGTGGGCACCCCGTTGAGCGCCGCCTGGGAGACGGTCCGGCGCCACGCCCCGACGCCCTTGCCGACCGTCTCGACGAAGTACTCGTCCGCGAGCAGCAGGGCCAGGCCGCTGTCACGCTCGTACGCCTCGGTGATCCGGTTGAGGAACCGGGCCCGGATGATGCAGCCCCCACGCCAGATCCGGGCCATCGCCCCGCGGTCGATGGCCCACCCGAACTGCGCCGACGCGGCCGCGATCTGGTCGAAGCCCTGGGAGTAGGCCACGACCTTCGAGGCCAGCAGCGCCAGGCGCACGTCCTCGATGAACGCGTCCCGGTCGGTCACGTCCCACGTCCCGGCATGACCCTCCAGCGCCCGCACCCCCGCCGCGCGCTGGGGCACCGACCCGGACAGGGCCCGGGCGAACGTCGCCTCCGCGATCCCGGTGATCGGCACCCCCAGGTCCAGGGCGTTCTGCACCGTCCAACGCCCCGTGCCCTTCTGCTCGGCCTGATCCAGGACCACGTCCACGAACGCCTGCCCGGTCTCGGCGTCGGTGTGCGCCAGCACGTCGGCGGTGATCTCGATCAGGAACGACTCCAGCTCACCACCGTTCCAGTCCCGGAAGATCTCCGCGATCTGCGCCGCCGAGGCGCCCAGGCCCTGGCGCAGCAGGTCGTACGCCTCGGCGATGAGCTGCATGTCGGCGTACTCGATGCCGTTGTGCACCATCTTCACGAAGTGCCCGGCACCGTCGGGCCCCACATACGTGCAGCACGGCACCCCGTCGACCTTCGCCGCGATGTCCTCCAAGATCGGGCCCAGGACCGCGTAGGACTCGGGCGACCCCCCAGGCATGATCGACGGGCCCAGCAGCGCACCCTCCTCACCACCCGAGACCCCCGACCCCACGAAGTGCAGGCCATGGGCCTTGAGCTCCCGCTCCCGGCGGACCGTGTCCGGGAAGTGCGCGTTGCCCGCATCGATCACGATGTCACCCTCGTCGAGCAACGCGACCAGCTCACCGATCACCGCATCCGTGGGCCCCCCGGCCTTGACCATGACGATCACCTTGCGCGGCCGCTCCAACGAGGCCACGAAGTCCGCCATCGACTCCGACGCCACGAACGCGCCCTCCCCACCGTGGTCTGCGACCAACGACGCCGTCTTCGCGAACGACCTGTTGTGCACCGCCGTCACATACCCGTGCCGCGCCAGATTCCGCGCCAAGTTACGACCCATCACCGCCAGACCCGTCACACCGATCTGAGCCGTTCCACGTGTGCTGACCGACGGGTTGGGCGTAGACATCTCGAGCGCTCCTCGTGGTGGTTGATGGTGGTGCGGGACGAGCGGGGAGAGGCTCACGCCTCGGTTGCCGGCTTGATGACCTCGGCGCCCTCACGCTCGGCGCGGCGGGCGCGGATCTCGCCGACGATCTGGCGGAAGACCTTGTCCGTGAGCGGGTAGAAGAACATGATCAGCAGCGAGAGCAGGATGAATCCGGCGGTGAGCAGGCCGGAGGCGAGCTGGATGCCCTGGACCGTGTCGGGTGACTGCGGCGTGCCGGCCTTCGCGGCGAGCGAGTCAAAGGCGACCACGCCGAGGGCGAAGGCACCGGCGGCACCGCCCAGGGCCTGGCCCATCTTGCGGGTGAAGGAGAACAGCGCGTAGGTCGTGCCTTCGGTGCGGATCCCGGTCTTCCACTCCCCGTACTCGACCGTGTCGGCCTCGAGGGCCCACATCATGGTGTTCACGCCGCCCATGCCGATCCCCAGGAGGAAGAAGCTGAGGACGGCCAGCATCGGCGTCACGGGCGGGGAGTACGCGAGGCCGGCGCCGGCGACGACGCCGACGAGACCCAGAGCGATGTATCCGTTGCGCTTCCCGAAGCTGCGGACGATCTTCGGGATGAACGACGCGATGAGGAACGTGCCCACAGCCTGCGCGACGGCGTTCCAGGCGATGTACTGAGCGTCCTTGAGCACGTAGATCGCGTAGTAGGCCGCCAGCGTGCTCAGCGCCGTGAGACCGGTCAGGAACGCGAGACTCCCGGCGCACAACCACATCAGTGGCTTGTTCTTCCCCAGCGTTCCGAAGCTCTGCCTCAAGGTGGGTGCGCCGACGTCGCGCTGGACCTGCTCCTTGATCGAGGTCACGGTGTAGAGGTAGAGCGCAGCGCCGACGACGACGAAGATCGCGGTGGTGACGAACAGTGAGCGCTGCAGGCCTTCCGGGTCGCCCACGAACTTCTTGATCTGCGGGGCGACGACGAAGGAGAGCATGAGGATGGTGATGTTCGAGCCCCAGACGCGCCAGCTGGCGAGCTTGGCGCGCTCGGTCGGGACCTGGGTCATCGCCGGGGCGATGGAGCCGTACGGGATGTTGACGAGGCTGTACAGGGTGCCCATCACCGCGTAGCTCACGTAGGCGTAGACGAGCGCCTGCGTGTCGCTCATGCCGGGGAAGAACGTGTGCGCGGAGAAGATCGCCATGCTCGACAGCAGGAGCGGCACCGCGAACCACACGATGAACGGCCGGAACTTGCCCAGCCGACCGGGCTTCTTGGCGTCGACCGCGCGGCCCGCGAAGAGGTCCGCGAGCGCGTCCCAGAACCGGATGAGAAGGAACATCGTCCCGATCGCCGCCGCGCTGAGTCCGACGACGTTGGTGTAGTAGAGCAGCAGGAATGACGACGCCATCGAGAAGGCGAGGTTGTTGGCTGCGTCTCCCGCGGCGTAGCCGGAGTACTGGCGCACGCCCAGCTTCTTCGGGATGGTCGCCAGCGGGGCGACCGGGACGAGGACTGCCATCAGTTGCTCTCCTTTGAGGATCGAGGCTGGAGGCCGGGACTGCACGGGCTCCGATGTATTCATTGAGACATGCGGCCGGAAACGGTGGCAATCGGTTGCCACCTGTTGCTCGGTGGTTGCCGCGAGTTGCCTGGGGGAGTGTGGCTCGACCCCTCCCCGGGGCGTCAGCGGGACGTCGTCCAGCGCCTGCGCAGCTCGAACGCGGCGGACTTCGGACGCCTGTCGCGCGTGAAGACACCCTTCTTGTTCCCGTCGACGCGGAAGACGCCCGGCTTGGTGGCGAAGTCGGCGAAGTTCCACACCTGTTCGCCGACCACGGCGTCGACGCTGTCGAACACACGGTGATTCATCGCGAGGTAGTCGACCTGGTACTCCTCGCTCCACGGCTGGGACACGACGGTGTGCACGCCCGCCATGGTGTCCGCGCCGTACTCGGTGATGATGATCGGCTTGCCGTCCGTGGCCCAGGCCTCGAGCTCCGTGCGCCACTCACGCTCGGCACTGTCGAGCTCACCCGTGTTGACGTACCAGCCGTAGTACCGGTTGAGCATCAGGACGTCAGCGAACTGGCTCACGAGGCACTTCCCGTGCGGGGCGAGCATGACGTTGACGAATCCGACAGGACGGGTCGGGTCGAGCTCACGCGTCAGCGCGAAGAGCGGCTCGAAGTAGTCCCGCGCGGCCGGGGTGTCCGACTCGGGTTCGTTCGCGATGCTCCAGATGACGACGCTCGGATGATTCTTGTCCCGCGCGACGAGCTCGCGGATGGCCTGGGCGTGCACCTCACGGGTCGCGTCGTTGACGGTGTCCGGCGAGAACGTGGTGTAGCCCTGCCCGCCGAAGATCCCGCCGGCCAGGCCGGTGTTCATCCCGACCGCTGCCGTCTCGTCGATGATGACGATGCCTCGGCGGTCTGCGTAGTCGTAGACCTCTTCGGCGTACGGGTAGTGCGAGGTGCGGAACGAGTTCGCCCCGATCCACTCCATCAGCTCGAAGTCGTGCACGAGCAGGGCGTCGTCGTGCGCCTTGCCGCGCACCGCGGCGTCCTCGTGCTTGCCGAAACCGGTGAAGTAGAACGGGCGAGAGTTGATGAGGAACTGGGTGCCGCGCACCTCGACCGTCCGGATGCCGACGGGCAGGGAGTAGGAGTCGACGACCGTGTCGTCGTCGAGGACCTCGACGACGAGGTCGTAGAGGTAGCCGTCGCCCGGCGCCCACGGGTGGACGTCCGCGACCGCGAGGGTGCCGGTCGCGCCGCTCGCCGCCGCGACCTGGGTTCCGTCGCCGTCGGCCAGGCGGACGCGAACGGAGCTGCCCTCGGCCCCGACCGTCTCGACCGCGTAGGCGACCGTTCCCGTCGACCCGTCGAGACCGGTCACCACGGTCACGTCCGAGACGTGAACGTCCGGGGTCGCGTACAGCCAGACGGAGCGGTGCAGGCCCGCGTAGTTGAAGAAGTCGTGGTAGTACTGCTGGCGCCTGCCCTCCGGGGTGTCGTAGACGAAGCCGGGCGGCACGGACTGCCAGGTGAGCTCGTTGTTGACGACTGCGGTGATGCGGATCTCCTCACCGGGGATCGCGAACGCGGTGACGTCAGCCTCGAACGGCGTGTAGCCGCCCTCGTGGCTCATGACCTCGGTCTCACCGACCCAGACGGTGGCCCGGTGCGTGGCGGAGTCGAACCGCAGCACGATCCGCTGGCCGGCCCAGCCGCGCGGCACGCGGACGCTGGTCTGGTACCAGGCGTCGCCCACGTGGTCGTGGACGGTGGCGTCCGGGACGATGTCGTTGTAGCTGGCAGGCACGGGCATCGCACGTGCCGCGTCGAGTGGGGCGTTCCACCACCTCTCAGACCGACCTGCGCCCTCCGCGTCGAGGCGGAAGCTCCAGATCCCGTTGAGCGACTTGCGTTCGCGGGTGGGGGTGTCCTGGGGGCGGAGCACGGGGATTCCTCTCGTCGGCGGGTCCGGCTGCCGTCGCGGCGCCGCTGTCGTACGTCAATCTGCCGAGCGTGCGTGCCCCGATGCAAGCGGTTGCCAGGAGTTGTCTTGCGTCGTTAGCATCGAGGATGACCCGCGAGTTCCCCCGCAGACCCGCGCCGACGATCTACGACGTCGCGCGCGTGGCGGGAGTGGCGACCTCGACGGTGTCGCGGGCTTTCGCCCGGCCGGGTCGGGTCAACGCGGACACCGCCGCACGTATCCGAGCGGTGGCCGAGGACCTCGGTTATCGCGCGAACCCGATCGCCCGTGCGCTGTCCACGTCGCGCACGCGCATGCTCGCGGTGATGATCTCGGACATCACGAACCCGTTCTACGCCGAGCTGGTTCGGTGGACGCAGCTCGCAGCCCAGGAGGCCGGCTACGTCATCCTGCTCGTCGACGCCCAGGAGTCGGACACGCTCGAGCGCGAGACGCTCGAGCGACTGCTCCCGGTCGTCGATGGCATCGTCATCGGCAGCTCGCGCATGTCCGACTCGGCCCTACGGACGATTGCGAAGCAGAAGCCGATGGTCGTGCTCAACCGGGAGCTGACGGGGGTGCCGAGCGTCGTCACCGACAGCCTCCGGGGGATGCGCCGCGCGGTCGAGCACCTGGGTGGTCTCGCCCACGACACCATCACCTATGTCGCGGGCCCCGATGCATCGTGGGCGGATGGCATGCGGTGGCGCGCGCTGCGGGAGGCCGGTCATGAGCTGGACCTGGTCACGCGACGGATCGGGCCCTTCGCGCCCACCTTCGCCGGCGGTCTGAAGGCTGCGGGGGAGCTGGCCGCGTATCCGACGACCGCTGTGATCGCCTACAACGACCCGATGGCGATCGGCGTCATCCGGGGGCTCGAACGGGCCGGACTCCGGGTGCCGGAGGATGTCAGCGTGATCGGGTTCGACGACACCCTCATGTCCCGACTGGTCAGGCCGGCGCTGACGACGGTGGCGGCTCCGCTGCGCGAGATGGGTGCGACCGGCGTTCGCGACCTCCTGGCGGTGCTGAACGGAGCCCAGGCCGAGACGGGGCACGCGTTCGTGCTGCCCGTCCGGCTGGTGGTCCGCGGCTCGACCGCTCAGTGCAGCCGGAAGAGCACCTCGCCCGCGTTGGGCACGACGAACGTGTCCGGGTCCGCCTCGTAGGCCGCGAGGTCGAAGTCTGCCGGCGCGATGTAGCCGAGGTTCGCCCGACGCACCTTCTCTTCGGGGATGGCGGTGACCAGGGTGACGGTCAGGCGGCACCGCTCACCGTGGACCTCGTCGTAGGTCCCAGCACCGCGAAGATGGGTGCTGTGCGCCAGGACGCCCCAGTGCATGTCCTTGAACTTGTCCCACTGCTTCACGAAGTAGTCGCGGCAGTGGTATCCGATCTCATAGATCTCCTGGTGGACCACGGAGATCTCGGAGATGTGCGGGGCGTAGATGATCACCTCGCCACCGTCGGCCACGACAGGCTCGAGCTTGTAGAAGCCCTTGGCCGCGGTCCAGATGTCGTCGTACTTGGTCGGGATCAGGGACACGACGCGCTTGACGGGCGCATCCAGGTAGCGGACGTGGGTCTGCGCGGAGACCTCGGCGGCGGAGGCCCACGCGGCCTCGGTCGATCCGAACGTCGCCGCATGCAGGGACGACGTGCCGGACTGCGCGACGACGCACAGCGCGAGCTTCTCGCTCGGGATCATCGTGGCGGCCTCGTTGATCAGAGCCCGCACCGGTGTGATCCCGCGGGTCCCGATGATCTCGGCGCTCGTGATGAGCGCACCGACCCAGTGCGTGAGATCGATGATCTCCGGACCCGCGATGCCGGGGAAGAAGTACTTGTTGCCACCCGAGAAGCCCACGACCTCGTGCGGGAACACGGGGCCGACGACAAGTGCGACGTCGTGCTCCACGATCACCTTGTTCAAGGCGACGTCGGCGGAGATCGACAGCAGCCCTCCGCTGAGCTCGCTGACCCGCTCGGCACTGATTGCGCCGAGGGAGACGAAGGTCTCGGGCTTCCACCACTCGTGGTTGAGCACGGTCATGCCCGGGTAGGTGGCTTCGAGGCCGTCGTCCTGGTAGCCCAGGTGCTTGGCCAGCGCCTCCTCGGTCATGGCGACGTGCGTCCCCAGCGCGATGAGGACGGTGAGCCTGCTGACCCGCCCGACCAGCGCCTCGTGCACGCAGCCCAGGAGGAACGGGAGCGGGCAGCTCCGGGTCCCGTCAGGGACGACGAGGCACACGCTGCGTCCGTCGAAGTCGGTGTCGCCGAGAGACTCGAGGATGAACGCGCGCACCTCCTCGGTGGTCAGGACGCTGTCCGGGCCGCCGATGCGAGCGGCCTGGAGCGCCTGGGCGGTGACGAGCTCACGGGTGTCGGTCATGGGCCCACCTTGCCTCCCGAGGGTCACTGCGGCAAGGTCTCGCGGCAACTCCTGGCAACCGATTGCCAGTGCCCGGCGACGCCGACACCATGGGGCTCATGGCCATCCTCGAGCTCCATCCCGACCGCCTGCTCCCTGGCGACCCGGCGACGAGAGACGTCGGGCGGGAGCTGTACGCGGCCGTCCGTGACCTTCCCATCATCTCCCCGCATGGGCACGTCCCACCGGTGTGGCTCGCGGACGACGTCCGGTTCGAGGACCCGACCTCGTTGCTCATCACGCCTGACCACTACGTGCACCGGTTGCTGCACGCGCGTGGCGTGTCGCTGCCCGACGTCGGTGTGGGCGGTGCCGGTCTCACCCCGGAGCAGTCGCGCAACGCGTTCCGCATCCTGTGCGCGCACTGGAAGGCCTACCGCGGGACTCCGGTGAAGTTCTGGTTCGAGTCCGAGCTCGTGGACATCTTCGGCATCGACCTCGTGCCGTCTGCCGAGACGGCCGACGCCATCTACGACTCGATCGCCGCCACGATCGCGACCCCGGAGTTCACGCCCCGCGCGCTCTACGAGCGGTTCGACATCGAGCTCATCGCGACCACCGACGATCCCTGCGACGACCTCCGGTATCACGTCAAGCTGGCTGACGACCCCACCTGGACGGGCCGGGTGGCGCCCACCTTCCGCCCGGACAAGTACCTCGAGCCAGCCACGCCGGCCTGGAACTCTCTGGTCGACCACCTCGCCGAGGTCTCCGGCGTCGACACCGGCACCTTCGCCGGCTGGGTCGCCGCGATGGAGAACCGTCGCGCCTTCTTCAAGGCTCACGGTGCCGTCTCCACCGACCACTCGCACCGCGACGCGCGGGTCGAGCCGCTCGACGACGCCGAGGCCGAGCGCCTGTACGCAGCGGCTCGCGCGGGCACCATCAGCCTTGAGCAGGGCGCAACGCTGCGCCGGAGCTTCATGTTCCAGCAGGCTCGGATGGCCGCCGATGACGGCCTGGTCATGACGCTCCATCCGGCGCTCTACCGCAATCACCATGCCCCCACCTTCGACGCGTACGGTGCGGACGTCGGCGCCGACATCCCGCTCGCCGTCGAGTTCGCGAGCGCGGTGCAGCCGATGCTCTCGGCGTTCGGCACGTCGCCGAACTTCCAGGTGATCTTCTTCACCATCGACGAGACGGTCTACTCGCGGGAGCTCGCACCGCTGGCGGGCTTCTACCCGTCCGTCTACGTGGGCGCTCCGTGGTGGTTCATCGACGCTCCCGAGGCGATGAACCGCTATCGCAGGGCCGTGACCGAGACCGCCGGGTTCACTCGGACGTCGGGCTTCATCGACGACACGCGTGCCTTCCTGTCCATCCCTGCGCGTCACGACATGAGCCGACGGATGGACTCCGGCTTCCTCGCACAGATGGTCGTCGACCACCGACTGACGATGGACGAGGCGATGGACACCGCACATGACCTCGTCGTCGCCTGCCCCCGAGAGGCGTTCAAGCTGTGAACGACCCGACCCTCACCCCTGCTGCGCCGCCGCGTCTGTCCCGCTCGGCGGGGCACGGCCGGGCGGCCGCCCCCGTGCGCATCCTCCACGTCGGTCTCGGGAACTTCTTCCGGGCGCACCAGGCCTGGTACACCGACAACGCGCCCGACGCGTCCGAGTGGGGGATCGCGGCGTTCACCGGCCGGTCACCCGCGATGGTCGACGCGCTCGACCCGCAGGGCGGGCTCTACACGCTGATCACGCGCGGCGCCGACGGTGACCGGTTCGACGTGGTGTCCAGCATCTCGGCGGTGCACGACGGGGCCGATCACGACGCGTGGCTCGCCTGCTGGACCTCTCCCGACCTCGCCGTCGTCACGCTCACCGTGACCGAGGCGGGCTACCTGCGCTCTCCCACCGGCCGCCTCGACACCTCCAACCCGGACGTCCGAGCGGACGTGGAGGCGCTCGGCGCCGACCCGACGGCTCCAGCACGGACGACGCCAGGGCGCATCGTGTCCGGGCTGCTGGCGCGGCGCGCCGCGGGCGCCGGACCGCTCGCGATCCTGCCGTGCGACAACCTCCCGGGGAACGGCCCCGCGCTCGCTGCGGTCGTGGCGGACCTCGTGGACCTCGTCGATCGGAGCCTGGCGGGGTGGGTCGCCGATCACGTGGCGTTCGGCACGACGATGGTCGACCGGATCACACCCGCGACCACCGACGAGCACCGTGCGGCAGTCCTCGCCGGGACGGGCCTCGTGGATGCCTCCCCGGTGCCGACCGAACCGTTCAGCGAATGGATCATCGCGGGCGCGTTCCCGAACGGCCGCCCCGACTGGCAGGCCGCCGGCGCGAGGCTCGTGGACGACGTGATGCCGTTCGAGCAGCGCAAGCTCTGGCTCCTCAACGGCTCCCACTCGTTGCTCGCCTATGCCGGGTCGATCCGAGGGCACGAGACCGTCGCCGAGGCGATCGCCGACCCGGTGTGCCGTGGCTGGGTCGAGGAGTGGTGGGCCGAGGCGTCGCGTCACCTCTCGCTCGCCGAGGCCGACGTGGCGGCGTACCGCGCCGCGCTGCTGCGCCGGTTCGAGAACCCGAGGATCCGGCACGCGCTCGCCCAGATCGCCGCCGACGGCTCGCAGAAGATTCCCGTCCGGATCGTTCCGGCCCTGCGGGCCGAGCTCGCCGCGGGCCGGGTGCCCGTCGGCGCGACCCGGGCGGTCGCGGCCTGGGTGGGTCACCTGCGCGGCCACGGCGCTCCCGTCCACGACGCGCGGGCCGAGGAGGTGAGGCGACTCGGCGACGGAACCCTCGAGGAGTCGGTGGACAAGGTGCTCGGCTTCCTCGGCGTGGACCTGGCCGCGGACGAGCGCGTGCGGGCGGCGGTGCTCGAGCACGCACGGTCCTTGGCGACACCCGCGGCAGCGCAGTCATGAGCGCTCAGACGGCCGGGGTGCACCCGCCGGCCGAGGTGATCATCGGGCTCGACGTCGGCACGACAGCCGCCAAGGTCGTGGCCTTCGGGCTCGGCTCGCCGTGGCGCCACACCGCCATCCGGGAGTACCCGCTCGTGCAGCCGGCTCCGGGCTGGCAGGTGCAGGACCCCCAGGCGATCGCAGCGGCAGTCCAAGGTGCGCTGGCGGAGTGCGTGGATGCCGTCGGCGGTTCCAGCGTCGTGGCGCTCTCGGTGAGCGCCGCGATGCACGGCCTGATCGGTCTGGACGCCAAGCTGCGTCCTCTGACACCGCTGGTGACATGGGCCGACGCTCGCGCCCGCGACGAGGCGCGGAGCCTTCGGGAGTCCGGCCTGGCTGGTGCGCTCTACCGGACCTCGGGCACGCCCGTGCACCCGATGTCACCGCTCACCAAGCTCATGTGGTTCTCTGCGCACGAGCCGCAGCTGTGCGCGACCGTGCGGTACTGGGTGGGGTTGAAGGACTACGTTCTCGTCACCCTCACGGGGACGCTCGCAACCGAGCTGTCGTCGGCGTCGGGCACCGGGATGCTCGACCTGCAGACGCGCGACTGGAGCCCTGCAGCGATCGACCTTGCGGGCATCTCCGCCGACCAGCTCCCGCCCGTCCTGCCGACAACCTCTGCGCTCGGCCTCATGAAGACCGTGGCGAACCGGGTGGGACTGCCCGTGGGTCTGCCCGTTGTCGTGGGAGCCGCGGACGGCCCTCTCGGCAACCTCGGCACCAACGCGATGGCGCCCGGCGTCGTCGGGCTCTCTCTCGGCACGAGCGGAGCCGTGCGGATGGTCGTGCCCGAACCGATGCTGGATCCCGACGGCCGGTTGTTCTGCTATGCGCTCACCGACGAGCACTGGGTCATCGGCGGCGCCGTCAGCAACGGTGGCGTCGTCGTGCGCTGGGCCGGCGGCATCTTCGGCCGCGACCTCGCCGGTGACGCGGGCGGGGTGGCGCCAGACGCCGCTCTGCTCGCGCTGGCCGAGAGCGTGCCGCCCGGCAGCGACGGCCTGCTCATGCTCCCGTACCTTCTCGCCGAACGCGCCCCGCTGTGGGACCCCGACCTGACGGGCGCCTTCCTCGGGATCCGCCACGCACACACCCGCGGGCACTTCGTGCGGGCTGCCGTCGAGGGCGTGGCCCTCCAGCTCTCGACCATCGTGGACCGGCTCGACCGCATCGAGCCGGTGACGAGCGTCCGCGCGACCGGAGGTGTGTTCCGTTCCCCGCTCTGGCGCGACATCATGGCGGGCGCTCTCGGTCGGCCCGTCTGCGTGACTGGCGGAGCAGAGGGTTCCGCTCTCGGGGCCGCCGCCCTCGGCCTGTACGCCCTCGGCCGCGTGAGCGAGCTGGGCGACGGGGTCGGGGTCCTCGAGCCCGACGACGCGGATGCGAGCTCGTCGGCGATGCCCGCTGCCATGCCCGAGCACTCCGAGGTCTACGCGCGCATGCGCGCCGCGGTGCCGGGTCTGCTCGCCGCCTACGACGATGTCGCACGGCTCTTCCGGTCGATGGGAGAAGACTGACGCCCGCACCTGGACGGTGGTGCTTCTGCCCGCGCACGGGGGAGACTGGTCGCAGGGGCGTGACTCGGTGAACCGGGGGACGCACTCCGATGGTTCAGGAGCGCAGGTGGACGAGAGCGCCGAGGTGATGACGCTGCTGGCGCGCGCCGTCGACCGCGGTGCGGGCGGCGAGCCGCTGGCCCAGCGCCTGTGCCGAGCATGCCTCGAGATCCTGGGCGCCGGGGGAGCGGCCATCACGCTGGCCACGTCGCGACCAGAGAGCGTGACGATCTGGGCGACGGACCGGACGGCAGCAGGCATCGAGAGCGTCCAGGACGTCATCGGCGAAGGACCCAGCCGGGAGGCGTTCGACTCGGGACGGCCCGTCGTGGTTCGCGTCGGCGCCGCCGCGCCCGGCCCGTACGCCGTGTTCGACGCCATGGCCGAGAACCTCGCGGGCAACGTCACCATCTGGGCACTCCCGATGCAGCCGAACGGCACGACGATCGGCGTCCTGACCCTGTACCGGGCGTCGGGCGGACTACGTCGCGGGCTGAGCGAGGCCCAGGCGGTCGCCGACGCCGTCGGTGCCGCCCTGCTGGAGGATGCCCGGACAGAGGTCCCCGCCTCGCTGGCTGCATGGTCAGATCGGGCTGTCGTCCATCAGGCGATCGGGATGGTGGTCGCCCAGCTCGGCATCCCGCCGGCGGACGCGCTCGCGCTGCTCCGGGCGCACGCCTACACGTCCTCGAGCGAGCTCACGGCGGTCGCGTCGGCTGTGGTGAGCCGACACCTGGACCTCTCCGGCACTCCCGGCGACTCCGGTCGGCCGTGGCGCAGGACCACGAGATCCCCAGGGACCAACGACGGCCGCGCAGGGCACGGTGAGCGATGACGAGCGCTCGTCGTCGGACAGAGCGTCTGTGTCGACACGGGGTCGCGTCGGCCGCATGATGGACCCTGGGGCAAGGAGGCCCCGCACGAGGGCAGAACTAGGCGGTGGCACCGGCTCGGGTCGGTCGCGCTGACAGCAGAGGTGCGCGCGGCGGTTCGGGTCGAGGTAGCGGCAGCTCGTTCGGGGGATTCCATGATCCACACACCAGATGACCTGCACGACCGGCCCGGAGCACACGACGCCGAGATCCCGCTGGGCACCGTTCGCGCCCAGGGGGACGTCTGGACCTGGTCGGACAGCGTGTACGCCATGCACGGCTTCGCGCCGGGCGAGGTCGTGCCCACGGCCGAGGTGATGCTCGCCCACTGCCACGCCGCCGACCGGGACCGGCTGGCGGCGGTGCTGGTCGCCGACGACAGCGAGCTGTCCTACGCGGCCGAGCAGTACAGGCTGATCGACGCCCGTGGTGACGAGCACTGGGTGGCGCTCACCGTGGACTGGTCGTCGTCCGACAGCTGCATGTACGCCTCGATGCTCGATCTGACCGCCCGCCATGCCCGAGCGAGCGCTGACGCGGTGACGTCCATCCTGACTGAGGCCCTCGAGTCGCGCAGCATCATCGACCAGGCCAAGGGTGCGCTCGAGCTGGTCTACGGGACCGACGAGTCGACCGCCTTCAACCTCCTGAAGCTGTACTCCCAGCAGACCAACGTCAAGCTTCGTACCGTCGCGAGCGAGATCGTCGACTCGTTGAGCAGCGCCCACGCGTTGCCGACCGCCATGAAGGACCTCTTCGACGAGAAGTTCCTCGACCTCGCGCGCAACGGACCGGCGAGCACCGCGCGCCCCGCGATCCGCGACGAGGCCCGACGGCCCATCGAGGTCACCCTGCAGATGGACGCCGACGTCGTCCGCATCGTCGTCACGGGCGACGTCGACCTCGCGACCGCACCGGCGTTCGGCGGCGCCCTGCGGTCGGCGTGCGCGCGCGCGAGCGCCGAGCACGGGGTCGTGGTGGATCTCTCGGGCTGTGCGCGCGTCGGTCCCGAAGGACTCGCCGAGCTCGCTTCAGCGCGTCGACGACTGACCCGGAAGTCAGCGGAGATCCACGCACTGGTCGGCGACGAGACGCTGAATCCCTCCGCCGTCGCCGCCGTCGTGCAGACGGTCGTCGTCCCTGGTCGGGACCCGGACGACGTCGACGCCGTGCAGGCCTGAGCAACGCGGCTCGGCGGGGAGCTGCCTTGAGCAGAGGCGGTAGCCGCCGAGACCGCTGACCTCGCCGAGCTCTCGCAACAGTGCAGGCGCGGCGGTGCGAGGCGCAGCAGCGCGAGGCGCGGCGGGCGCTGTCGTCCTGACACGCGCCCGCCGCGGCTCGTCGCCGACGCCTCGTCCTGCCCCGACGCTCAGGCGTCCAGGAACCGGCGGGCCCGCAGGATCCCGTGCGGGTCGTGGTGCGCCGCGACCCGGCGCAGGCGGGCCATCGTCGCCGGGTCGTAGGCCGAGGTGACCCGCTCCGGCCGGGTCAGCGGCGCGAAGTTGACCAGCGTGCGGCCTCGGGACCACGGCTGCACGGCCGTCATGACAGCCGCCAGCTGCGCCGGGACGAGTTCCGCGAGAGGCGGGATCGCGAGGCCGGCCGCGAACAGGCTGAACGGAGCGTCGCGGTGGCTGATCGCGCTCGCGTGCCGCGGGTGCCACGCGAGCGCACCCCCGAGCCTGCGTACCTCGACCATCGCGAGCGCCGGCGAGGCTGCCACCTGCCCCAGCAGCGTCTCAACGGTGTCGTGGGTCAGCTCCTCGAGCAGGACGTGGTCCTCGAGCAACGGCATCGGGTCCGTCGGGTCGCTGTGCACCTGGCCGAGCGCCGTGGACGGGATAAGATCTACGGTGTCGATGATCGCCGGGGCGCACGCGCGCAGCGGGGCCAGCAGCTGCGCCCCGCGCTGGGCGTCGCCGTGCCAGGTGAAGCGGACGCTCACCGTGAGCTTCCCGGCGAGGGGCGGTGGCACGAAGGGCGCCTCCGGAAGTCGCATGAACACGATCGAGGTCGTCGCGCCGTCGGGAGCTGCTCTCCCCAGGTGCGCCACGTGCGCAGCACGGCTCCGGCGTCGGTGCCGTCGAACCAGACCGCCCCGCCGTAGACGTGGGCGCCGTTCAGCAGGTCCAGGTCAACGGCCGTGACGATCCCGACGCTGCCCTTACCGCCGCGCACGGCCCAGAACAGGTCCGGCTCGAGCTCGGGGGTCACCCGGCGCAGCACCCCGTCGGCGGTCACGAGGTCGAGGGCGCGCACGCGGTCCGCGGCGAAACCGTAGGCGTGGGCCACGCGGTGACAGGCCGCCACCGGTGACGTAGCCGACCACGCCGACGGTGGGTGACGAGCCAGCCAGGCCCATGAGGTCGAGCGGTGCGGCGGCCTCCAGCACCTGCTGCCACCGGACCCCGGCGCCGATGCGCGCCCACCCCTCGGCGTGGATCTGCAGCTCCTGCAGGAGGCCGGTGTGGATCAGCAACGCGCCGTCCAGGGCGTCCGTCGCGCCGTGACCGGTGGCCTGCGGCGCGATCTCGATGCCGTGCCGGCCGGCGAAGCGGACGGCCGCGACCACGTCGTCGGCATCGGCCGCCTGGACGACGGCCGCCGGGTGCGGGTGCTGGGTCAGGTTGAAGGATCCGACCAGGGCGTCGTAGCCCGGGTCGTCGGGCAGGACCACGTGCCCGGTGAGGTGGGCGGCCAGCTGGTCCCAGCGCGGCTCCGGGTGGGGCCGGTCGCGACGCTCGTCCGTGGGGTGCGGGTGGGCGAGGCGCTGCTGGGTGTCGTGCACGGACATCGACTATCTCCCTCGGTGCGGTGGGGCTGGGGTGGATCAGTGACGCCACCTTCGGACGATGCCGTTGCGAGCCGGTTGCAGCGACCTTGCCGACGGGCTTGCGGCGTTCCACCGGGGGGAACCGGCTGGCGTCCTGAGGCCTCGCACCCTGGCGATCGCCCCCGTCGCCCCGTAGCCTCGGGCGTGATGGAGGGCATCGGTGTCCGGGCCCTGGGCCCGGTCCGGGTGCGGGTCGGTGGCACGCCGGACGATCTCGTCGTGCCCCCACGCCTTCGTTCCGCCCTGGCGGCCCTGGTGCTGAACCTCGGCCACGTGGTGCCGGCGGACCTGCTCGCGATGCGGGTCTGGGGTGAGGACGTCGGGCCCGCCGCGCTGCTGCCCGCCGTCTCGCGGCTGCGGCGGATCCTCGAGCCCGGTGTGGTCGACGGGGCCTGGCAGCTGCTGCTCACCCGGTCACCGGGCTATCTGCTCGCGCTGCCCGACGAGGCCGTCGACGCCCGCAGGTTCGAGCGCGCGCTCGCCGAGGCCAAGGTGGCGCGGTCCGCCGAGGACCTCACGGGCGCCGTCAGCCTTCTGGATGGCGCCCTCGCGCTCTGGCACGGCGCCGCCTATGCCGACGTCGAGCGCCCCTTCGCGCGCGAGGAGGCCATGCGTCTCGAGCGCCGACGCCGAACCGCCGCCGAGCTCGCGGCGGACCTGGTGCTGCGGCTGGGGAGGCCCGACGAGGCGGTGGAGCGGTTGTTGCCGGTGGTGCAGGCCGAGCCGCTCGACGAGGGGGTGCGGGCGGCCCAGGTCCGGGCGCTGTACGCCGCCGGGCGACAGGCGGAGGCGCTCTCGGTCATCGAGAACGTCCGGCTGCTGCACGCCGACGAGCTGGGCGTCGACCCTGGACCAGAGCTGCGCGAGCTGCAGGCGCGCGTGCTGCGGCACGACCCGGGCCTGCTGCCCAGCCGGCGGCCGACGGGCTCGGTCGCCGAGCAGCCGCGTCGCTCGTCACCGCCCGCGCCGTCACCGCCGAGCCTCGGGCCCGCGCTGACCACGTTCGTCGGCCGGGAGGAGGACCTGGACTTCTTGGCAGCGGCGCTGCGGGCGCACCGGCTGGTCACGGTGGTGGGCCCGGGCGGCTCGGGCAAGACGCGGCTCGTCTGCGAGGCCCTGCGGCGCGGGCTCGTACCGGGCGAGGTGGCCGTCGTGGAGCTGGCGGGGATCCAGGACGGCGCGCTGGTCGGCGCGCAGGTGGCCGACGTGCTGGACGTCAGCCTGACCGGCGCGGGGCCCGTCGACGCCGTGGTCACCGCGGTGCAGGACCGCGCGGTCACCGTGATCCTCGACAACGGCGAGCACCTGGTCGACGACGTCGCGGCCTGGTGCGCGCAGGTCCTGGCCAGCTGCCCGCACCTCGTCGTGCTGGCCACGTCACGGCAACCCGTGGGCCTGGACGGGGAGGCGGTCCTGCCGTGCGGCCCCCTGCCGGTGGGGGAGCTGGACGACGACGCGGTCCTCCTGTTCCGCGACCGAGCGCGACTCGTCGGAGCGCCCGTGTCCGACGACATCGGCACAAGTCGCCTGGTCCACCACGTCTGCACCCGTCTCGACGGGCTGCCCCTGGCCATCGAGCTGGCTGCCGCGTGCCTGCGAGCCCTGCCGCTGACGGAGGTCGCACGCCGGGTCGAGGACCCGTTCGAGCTGCTCACCGAGGGGCGCCGCAGCGCCGCGCCCCACCAGCGCACGCTGGTGCAGACCGTGCGCTGGAGCGTGGACCTCCTCGACGACGCCGAGCGTCGACTCTTCGAGCAGCTGGCCGCCTTCCCTGGCGGGTTCGCCACCGACACCGTCGACGCGGTGGCCGGCTCCTCCTCCGGCCAGGCGCTGAGCGCGCTGCGCGCTCTCGTCTCCCAGTCCCTGGTCGTCCTGGAGCGCGAGCGTGGGCGGTACCGGATGCTGGAGACGCTGCGCCAGTCGAGCACGAGCAGGAGCCCGCGGCGCTCCTGGCGGACCGGGACCGCCAGGCGAGGGTCGTCGCCGATCTTGTCGAACGGCTCGAGCCTCTGCTGCGCGGGACCGGGCAGGAGGCAGGCTGGGCACGGCTCGACGCGGAGCAGCAGAACATCCGGGCCGCCCTGGCGCACGCGCTCGCGCGCGGGGACGGTCGCACGGCCGCCCGCATCGCTGCGTCCGTCGGCTGGTGGTGGTACCAGCGCGGCCACGTCGACGAGGGTCGCGCGGCGCTGAGCGCGGCGGTGGCGGCACTGCCGCCCGACGAGCCTGCCCTGCTCAGCCGCGTCCTGCTGGCGCATGCGCTTCTGGCGTACCTGATGGGCGACGTCGCCGCCGTCACCTCGGACGTCGAGCGGCTGGTGCCCGCGGCCGAGGAGGCCGGCGACCCGAGCCTCGCCCTCGGCCTGGTGCTCCGTGGGTTCGTCCGCGCGCTGCGCGGGGAGGCAGGCGACGAGGTCGCGGCGGACCTGGCCCGCGGTCGCGAGGCGGCCGACGAGCATGGCAGCGCCTGGATCCAGGCGGAGATCGCGATGGCGCAGGGCCAGTTCGCTCGCGCCACCGGGGACCGCGACCAGGCCCTGGCGCTCCTGACCATCGCCGAGGAGCGCGCCCAGGCGCTGGGACACCGGTGGGCCCTCGCGAGCACGCGCTGGGTGCGCGCCAAGGTGCACGTCGACGCCGGGGAGGGCACCCGCGCCCTCGCGAGCGTCGCCCGCATGGTCACGGCGGCCAGCACCGACGGGGACCGCACGGGGAGCCTGGCCGGACTCCTCGTGGCCGCGGGGGCCGCGACCGCCGCGGGCCGCGCCGAGGACGGTGCCCGGATCCTCGGGGCTGTGGGACGCCTGTCCCAGCGTATCGGCTACGACCCTTCCGCATGGACCCGATGGACGGCGAGGGCTACCGAGCGGCCACCCGGGCCGCGCTCGACGAGCCGGCCTGGGTACGCGCGCTCGCTGAGGGTGCGACGTGGGACCTGCCGGCGGCGTGCGCCCATGTCGAGCAGCTCGCGACAGACACCGCCCTCGAGCACGATCGCCGCGGCACCTCCATCTGAGTCGTTCACGACGAGGGCCGACGAGGTCGTGCCGACCCGCAGCCGGCGTCAGCGGCGGTGGAGCCCGGAGCCGCGAGGAGGCCGCTCCGGGCCTACGTGCCGATGCGGGCCCAGGTCCCCGGTCAGGCGCGCGTACCCAAGACCTGTGCCAGCTCCTGCGCAAGGGGCTCGCGCAGGATGTCCTCGACCGGCCGCGGCAGGCTCAGGCACCAGTTCGGCCAGGCGGTGACCGTTCCGGGCATGTTCGGTCGTTCGGCGACCGCGCCGACGTCGTCGAGGGAGGCCAGCACCACCCGGGCCTTGCAGGCAGCCAAGCGGGTGTATTGGGCGAGGACCGCACGCCTGATCTCCTCGGGTCCGATAGGACCGTCGGGGTCGACGCCCGCGGCGGCGGCCAGCTCGCGCCGCGCCTGCTCGAGCTGCTCGAAGTTCGCGGCCTTGCCGATGGCGCGCAGGTCGTTCGTGTCCGACCCGGTCAGGGTGCCGGCAATCGTGGCCTGGTCGTGCGTGGAGGACGCACCCATGGCGGCCTCCGGGAACTGATCGACCGGCAGGCGCAGCGCGGCCCGGTAGCCGAGCATTCCGTCCCGGGCCATCGTGTCGCGGACCTCGTCGGCCACCGTTCCCATGTCTTCCCCGACGACCCACGCGCCGACTCGGCTGGCCTCGAGGCGCACGATCGCGAGCATCGCCTCGGTCGGGTAGTGCACATAGGCACCCTGACCTGCCCCCTCGCCCGCCGGTACCCAGAAGAGGCGCCACAGCTGCATGACGTGGTCGATGCGCAGCGCGTCCGCGTGGCGCAGCGCGGAGCGGACCATCTTGATGAATGGAGCGAAGTCTGCGGCGACGAGGGCCAGCGGGTTGAAGGGGGGAAGCCCCCATTTCTGGCCGTCGACGTTGTGCCGGTCCGGCGGGCAGCCGACCTCGAAGTCGAAGCAGACCTCGTCCTGGCTGTCCCACGCGTCCGCGCTGCAGGAGTCGAACCCGACGGCGATGTCCACCACGACGCCGGCGCCGGCTCGGCAGGCCGCAGCAAGCTGGGTGTCGGCGACCCATTGAGCCCACGCGTAGAAGGCAACCCGGTCGGTGTGCTCGGCTGCGAAGTCGAGCGCGCCCGCGGGGGAGTGGAACTCGGACGGCCACTCCCGCCAGTTCCCCGTGCCATAGGTCTCGGCCAGCACGCACCAGGTGGCGAATCGGGTGAGGTTCTGCCCGTGCTCTGCTGTCCAGACCTCGTGCTCGACGGGCAGCGTCCACCTGGTGGCCGACCAGATGCGCTCGAGGGCCGAACGCTTCAACTTCCACACGGCGTCGCGGTCGATGAGTCGCTCGGCGTTGAGCTCGCGCCCGGCCAGCTCGAGGTCGGCGAGGTCGACCTCGCCGGCGCCGGGGACGTCTGCCATGGCGATGTGGAGCAGCTGGAGCCACTGCCGGGACGCGGGCGAGTACGGGGACGCCTGCTGCGCGGGGACGGGTGCGGCGGCGTGCACGGGGGAGATCAGGACTGAGGTGGCCCCGGCGGCCCTTGCCGCCCGAGTGATCGTTGCGAGGCCAGCGAAGTCACCGATGCCCCAGGAGTCCCGGGAGCGTGCCGCATACAGCTGCACCGACCAACCCCAGCCCCGGACCGGCTGCGGCAAGCGTTCCGGTGCGCTGATCACCAGACGGCGCCGGCCGTCCGGCGTGCGCAGGTGGTAGTACCCCGGCTCCGGCCCGATGCCAGCGGGCCCGGGCACGTCAGCCCCCGTGAGATCGAAGAGGCTGCCGTCGAGGTCGGGGCGCGCCTGACCGGGGGTGCAGACCAACGGCTCGGCCGCCCTAGGGCCTGCGCCGATCGCCGAAGCGACCGCAACGAGCGTTGCCGCCGGCGGGTTCCGGACATGCCCGTGCGCATCGACGTAGCTCTCCGGGATTCCCAGGTCGGCCAGGGTGTACGGGGCACTCCCAGCCCGGTCGAACAGCGAACGTCGAACGGCTCGTAGCAGGCCGGGAGCCCTGGTCCGACGTCTGGGGGAGATGGCTGCGCGCACGATGAAGCTCCTTCGCTGGGGTCGGGTCGGCAAGCCGCACTCCATGGGAAAGGGTGGTTGCTCCAGGGCCAGGCTCGGTCGGGTCGCACGATGCGACCCATGGGACGGATGGGATCCGGGAAGCGACGGAACGAGGACAGAATTGCTGTAACTCTCTGCAAGTGGTTGCGGTGGCTAAAGTACACCCCCACGCTGCTGACCCAGGTCATCAGGTGGGCGCCCTCAACGAGCCCTGACACCGCCGGTGCCGATGCACCCGCCACCCGGGCGATCCGCCGTCGGGCGGCCCGAGGGGGAGCGGACTCCACCAAGCGCGGCGTACTCACGCCGGCCGGCCGCCGTGCGAGCCGGGAGCCTGACGAGCGACCGGTGCGCCTTCCAGCAGAACTCGATGAACCATCGTGGCGGCAGTCGGGGGGTCAGCCGCCTCATCGGGCTGGGCATTCGAGCGCCTCGCCACGCGCAGACTCAGTCATCACTCCAGTCGCCTCACGTCGGTGACGTCCCGCTGAGTGGTGGAGTTTCTCGACACCGTGCGGGTCAGTGCTCAGATCATGCCGTGAGGAGTTCGGTGTGGTCCACCTCCTGGGTCGTCAGGGTCATGGTGGCGAGTTGGGCCATGGAGTTCTCGGATAGGTAGCGGCGGTCGGTGGCGGCCCATTCGTCGTGGGCCTCGACCAGGACGGCGCCGGCCAGGCGCAGCAGGGCGGCGGGGTTGGGGAAGACCCCCACGACGTCGGTGCGGCGTTTGACCTCCTTGTTCAGTCGTTCCAGGGGGTTGGTCGACCAGATCTTCTTCCAGTGGCTGGCGGGGAACGCGGTGAAGGCGAGCAGGTCCTCGCGGGCGTCGGTGAGCATGTGCCCGACCTTCGGGTGGGAGCGGGTCAGCATGGTCGCGATGACTTCGAACTGCTCGGCGACGTGGGCGGCGTCGGGTTGGGCGAAGATCGTGCGGATCGCGGCGGCGACCATCTCGGCGTTCGTCTTGGACACCGCGTCGAGGACGTTGCGGGTGAAGTGGACCCGGCAGCGTTGCCAGGACGAGCCGAGCAGGACCGAGGCGATCGCGGTCTTCAGGCCCTCGTGGGCGTCGGAGATGACCAGCGCCACACCGCCCAGCCCGCGGGCCTTGAGCGAGCGCAGGAAGCTGGTCCAGAAGGCGCCGTTCTCGGAGTCTCCGACGTCGAAGCCGAGGACCTCACGGTGCCCGTCGGCGCGGACCCCGGTGGCGATGACCACGGCCTGGGACACCACCCGGCGCCCGACCCTGGCCTTGCAGTACGTCGCGTCCAGGAACACGTAGGGGAACCCCGCGTCGGCCAGGGACCGGTCACGGAACGCCGAGACCTCCTCGTCCAGGCCCGCGCAGATCCGGGAGACCTCACTCTTGGAGATCCCGGTGTCGGCCCCCAGGGCCCTGACCAGGTCGTCGACCTTCCTGGTGCTGACCCCGTGCAGGTAGGCCTCCATCACGACCGCGAACAGTGCCTGGTCGACCCGGCGGCGCCGCTCGAGCAAGGACGGGAAGAACGACCCGGTGCGCAGCTTGGGGATCCGCAGGTCCAGGTCCCCGGCCGTGGTCGTCAACACCCGGTCCCGCGACCCGTTGCGCAACGCCGTGCGGGCCTGCGTGCGCTGCCAGGGGCCGGCGCCGATCACCGCGGTCGCCTCGGCGTCGATCAGCTCTTGATACAGGTGCTCGGTCGCGGTCCGGATCCGGTCGCTGACGTCGGTGTCCTTCAATGCGGCGAGCAGGTCGAGCAGGGCAGACTGGTCCATAGCCATCGTGCGATGTCCTTCCGTGAGTTCCCTAGTCCGGTCTCACCGACCATCGCACGATGGCCTTCTCCGTCGTGGTCACCACGACGAAGAAGATCGAGAACTACACCACCTCACGGGACGCCACCCTCACGTCCTCACATCCGGACTCCACCGTCGGCCGCGTGACGCCATCGATGGAAGGCGCGAGGAGCTCTTGACCTGCTCACGGCTTCCCGTCATCTGGCGCCGGCCCGCTGGCCTTGTTGACGTTGGTGCGGGAACCGAGAACGCTCGATGACAACGGCCAGGCGCCCGGTTCCCGCCGACAGCGCAGGTCGTCCACCAGCAGGAGGCACGCGACGGTCGCATCGGAGCAGCCCTACCCGGCCCACCTGGACATCGACTACCCCCAGAAGCTTGACCGGTTCACGTCGTTCTTCCGACTCATTGCGATCATCCCGATCGCCATCGTCTCGTCGGCCCTGAGCGCGTCGGTCAACGAGACCGTCACCACGATCACCGGCGACAACGTGATCACCACCACTACCCGCAGCGGCGGCGGCGTCGCCGGTGGGCTGTTCGCGGCCACGGTGCTGATGATCGTGTTCCGCCGCCGCTACCCGCGATGGTGGTTCGACTTCGCGCGGGAGTTCGCGCGCTTCGGTACGCGAGTCGGTGCCTACCTGTTCCTGCTCACCGACACCTACCCCTCCACGGTCGAGGCGCAGTCGGTGCACCTGGAGATCGACTACCCCGACGTCGAGCCAGACCTCAGCCGCTGGCTACCGCTGGTCAAGTGGCTGCTCGCCGTCCCCCACTACGTCGTGCTCGTGTTCCTGTGGGTCGGTGCGCTCTTCGTGTGGGTGATCGCCTGGTTCGCGATCCTGTTCACCGGGCGCTACCCGAAGGCCCTGTTCGACTACACCGTCGGCGTGGCCCGGTGGGGGCTGCGCGTGCAGGCCTACGCCTTCCTGCTCGTCACCGACACCTACCCGCCGTTCACCCTGCGCTGAGGACGACAACACCGCCGGCCTGGAGGGCGAAACGGCCAGGTGGTCGTCCTCAGCCAGCTCTTGATGGCCGCGAGCCGCTGACCTGCGAGTGCGTGACCTGCCCCGTGGACGCTCGGGGCCAGACCTCACGCTCAGAGCTGTGTCGACCTTCGAGATGACGGGCGGCGACCGCTCGTTGCCAAGCGCCCCGTCGGCGCGGGGGTCGGTCCCTGCGGTCGTGGGCCTGATAATCTCGAATTCACGGGAATGCGGGAACGAGGTGGTCGTGTGCAGAGCCGCGAGTTCAAGGACGCAGTGTTCGAGCAGTTCGCGCGGGTGGCTGGCGCGTTCGCGAGCCCGAAGCGCCTGGAGATCGTCGATCTGCTGGCGCAGGGGCCGCGGTCTGTCGAGTCCATCGCCCAGCAGGCGTCGATGACGGTGAACGCCACGTCGCGGAACCTGCAGATCCTGCGCAACGCCGGTCTGGTGACCTCCACGCGTCATGCCCAGCGCGTGGTGTACCGGATCGCTGACCCGAGCGTCGTGGCGGCCTACCGGGCGTTGCGGGACACGGCCGAGGCGCGGATCGCGGAAGTGCGCCAGCTCGCGCAGGCGTTCTTCGGTGAGGTCGACGGTGTCGAGCCCCTGAGTCTCGAGGAGCTCGTCAAGCGCTCCGCGCGCGGCGACGTGGTCGTGGTCGACGTGCGTCCGGCCGAGGAGTTCGCCGCGGGGCACATCCCGGGGGCGGTCAGCATCCCGCTGGGAGACCTGACGGACAGGATGGCGGATCTGCCTGTCGACGCCGCGGTCGTGGCCTACTGCCGCGGTCCGTACTGCGTGCTGTCCGCCCAGGCCGTGCGACGGCTGCGTGCGGCGGGGATCCCGGCGCGACGCCTTGATGCCGGCGTCGACGACTGGCGCCAGACCGGCCGGCCGGTCGAGTCCGGCGCAGCCTGAGCTCACGCACCTCCACACCGATCACTCCTCCGAGGAACGGACCACCCCGCATGCGCACGCTGCTGATCATCAACGGCCCGGCCTACGGCTCCGACGCCACCTACAACGCCGTGCGCCTCGCGGTGGCCCGAGCAAGAAGGACGGCCAGGTCGTGAGCGTGTTCCTCATGGGCGACGGCGTCACCGTCGCGATGCGCAACCAGAAGACTCCGGACGGCTACTACAGGCTCGACCGGATGCTGGCCGCGGTGCCGCGCAGCGGTGGTGCGGTGCTGTGCTGCGGCACGTGCATGGACGCGCGCGGGATCAACGAGGAGCTGCTCACGGACGACGCGCACCGCTCGACCATGGACGAGCTCGCAGACCTGACGATCGCCGCAGACAAGGTCCTGGTGTTCTGACGGTGGGAGATCGCGCCAGGTTGACGCCGTGTGCACGTCGCCGACCCGGCCGGACGTGCTGAGGAGATGACAGTGACCGACGACGTGATCTACCTCGACCACAACGCGACGACGCCGGTCGCGGAGCAGGTGCTGGCCGCGATGCTGCCGTATCTCACCCAGGCGTTCGGCAACCCGTCCAGCCCGCACTCTTTGGGGCGCCGGGCCGCCGAGGCAGTGGAGGTCGCCCGCGAACAGGTCGCTGCCCTGATCGGAGCGCAGCCGCCGGAGATGGTCTTCACCTCCGGCGGCACGGAGGCGAACAACCTCGCGCTGCGCGGCGTCGCAGCAGCAGCACCGCCAGACCGGCGCCGCATGGTGACCTCAGCCGTCGAGCACCCCGCTGTCGTGCAGCCCTTGGCCCACCTGGCCGCCCACGGCTGGGACGTCACCACGGTGCCCGTCACGACCGGCGGTCACCTGGACGTGCCCGAGCTCAGGGCCGCCATGGGATCCGACGTCGCACTGGCGACGGTGATGCTTGCCCAGAACGAGACCGGCGCCCTGATGCCCGTCGCCGAGGTCGCCGCGATCGCCCACGCAGCCGGAGCCCTCGTCCACACCGACGCGGCCCAGGCTGTCGGCAAGATCGTCGTCGACGTCGACGCACTCGGGGTCGACCTGCTCTCGATCGCGGGCCACAAGCTCTACGCCCCCAAGGGTGTGGGGGCCCTGTTCGTGCGCACCGGCACACCCCTGACGCCGGTGCTGCGCGGGGCCGGGCAGGAGCACGGGCTGCGCCCCGGCACGGAGAACGTCGCCGGGATCGTCGGCCTCGGCGCCGCGTGCGCGCTCGTGCGAGAAGGACTGGTCGTCGAGCTCGCCCGCACCGCCGCCCTGCGCGACGACCTCTGGCGTCGCCTCCTCAGCGCGATCCCGGGTGCTGTGCGCCTCACCCCGATCCGCGACGCTTTGCCCAACACCCTGCTGGTCATGTTGCCCGACGTCGCGGGCTGGGACGTGCTTGACGCGTGTCCGAGCGTGGCCACCGCAACCGGCTCGGCCTGCCACTCAGGCGTCCACACGCCGTCGAGCGCGGTGCTCGCCCTGGGGGTGGACCCGTCCGCCGCGCGCGGGACCCTGCGCCTCTCGCTGGGTCGCGGCACGACCCAGCAGCACATCGATGCCGCGGCGCGCGCCCTGAGCGCCGCCTACAACGGTCTCGTCGCCTGAGGCGTGACGGACATGGACCCGGCGGACCCCGTCTATCACCTCGACGGGGGCGACCTTGGCTGCGCGCGGCTGCTGATCCTCTTGCGCGACCATGCGGCGAAGCTGCCCGCCGGGACCGTCGTGCACCTGACGACCAGCGACCCGGTCGCACCGATCGACCTACCGGCATGGTGCCGGATGGTCGGGCACACCTACCTCGGCCCCGTCACGGCCCCGGGACGACCGACCTATGCCGTCCAGCTGACCGGGCGACCGGCACCAACCCGCGGCGACAGGCCCTGGCACAGGGTGCCGTAGCAGGGCACACCTCGGCCCGAATCGGACGCTCGAGCCGGCCGGTCGCACTCAGCCAGCGTCTTGCGGCCACGAGCCGCTGACCTGCGCCGACAATTCGGGGGAGTCGCCCCGGCCAGCGCGGTGCAACCGTTGAGGCATGTCCGCCGACGTCCGCCGTCAGCGCCATCGGGGTACGCGTTGGGGTACGGGGGTACAAGAAGGCCGTTCCGGATCACTCCGAAACGGCCTCTGACCTGCACAAATATGGTGGGCGATACTGGGATCGAACCAGTGACCTCTTCCGTGTCAGGGAAGCGCGCTACCGCTGCGCCAATCGCCCCGGGGCACTGCATCGACCCGGGTACTGCAAACCTCGAGGTGGAGATGGGATTCGAACCCACGTATACGGCTTTGCAGGCCGCTGCCTCGCCACTCGGCCACTCCACCGTGAGACACCAGTTCCTTCTCGGCGCCCGAGGGCAACCGGCCAGGAGTGTCTGTCTCCGAGCGGACGACGGGATTCGAACCCGCGACCCTCACCTTGGCAAGGTGATGCTCTACCACTGAGCCACGTCCGCACGACACTTCCCCCGGTTCTCACCGGCGTTCCGTGTGCGTCCCGAACTCTAACTGACGTTTTCGTCGAGAGTCCAACTGGCCGTCGCTGCGGCGCGTCGTGCAGGGGCGTCGGTACGGTGGCTGCTGTGCCCCCCACCTCGTCGTTCGCGCTCCCGGCGGCGACTGGTGCGCTCCGCAGCGAGGCGTGGTTCGCAGGCGTCCGGGCGTCCGGCGTCGTGGAGTGCATCGACGTCCTGGCCCAGCCGCAACGGCTCGCGGAGCCTGGCTTCTGGGTCATGGTGGGGCAGTTCGACGGGGGAGTGCGCGCATGGCGGTTCGCGCAGGTCGAGCGCGTGACGGACGGCTGTCTCGACCCCCAGGACGCTGCCGGCGTGTGGCGCGGCCCGTCGGCCGCGGCGTGGACGTCGTCGCTCAACCGCGCGCGGTACGAGCGGGCTGTCTCGCGCATTCGTGACGAGATCCGCGCAGGGGAGGTCTACCAGGCCAACATCTGCCGGGTCCTGGCCGCCCCGCTGCCGCGCGGCGACGCCGAGCCCGACGCGCAGGCACTCGCCGCCGTCCTCGCGACTGGCAACCCGGCTCCGTTCGCAGGCGGTATCCACGTCCCAGCCGGATCGGGCTTCGAGCCGGTCTGGGTCGTCTCGGCGTCACCCGAGCTGTTCCTGCGGATCGAGGACGGCGCGCTGACGTCCAGCCCGATCAAGGGGACAGCTACGACGGTGACGGGTCTCTCGGCGAAGGACGAGGCCGAGAACGTCATGATCACCGACCTCGTCCGGAACGACCTGCAGCAGGTGTGCGTGCCGGGCTCGGTGGAGGTCACCACGCTGCTGGGCGTCGAGGAGCACCCCGGGCTGGTGCACCTGGTGTCGACGGTGCGCGGGGTGCTCGAGCCGGGCCTCGATCGTTCACCCGATCTCTGGCCTCGACTCCTGGCGGCGACGTACCCACCGGGCTCTGTCTCGGGCGCCCCGAAGGTGGCTGCCCTGCGGCTGATCGCTGATCTCGAGCCGGTTCCGCGGGGCCCCTACTGCGGCGCGGTCGGCTGGGTGGAGGTCGCACCTGACGGTGCGGTGCGGGCCGAGCTCGCCGTCGGCATCCGGACCTTCTGGTGGACCCCCGACGGACCGGGCGGCGGGACGCTGAGGTTCGGTACGGGCGCCGGGATCACGTGGGGGAGCGACCCGAGCGCGGAGTGGGTCGAGACCGAGCTGAAGGCCCGTCGGCTCGTCGCCCTCGCGTCAGGCGACACGCGCGACACGGCCGATGGGAGACTGCTGGGATGAGCATAGTGATCTGGGCAGACGGACGGCTCTGCGGCCCTGGCGACCCGGTCGTGACGGCCGTCGACCACGGCCTGACCGTGGGAGACGGCATCTTCGAGACCTGCTCCGTCGCCGACGGGCATGCCTTTGCGCTCACCCGGCACCTGCGGCGGCTCGCGAGGTCCGCGCGCGGCCTCGGGCTGACCGACCCCGACGAGGACGCCATCCGGGCGGGCGTCGAGGCTGTCCTCGCCGCAGCGGGGCCCGACGTCGGGCGCGTGCGGATCACCGTCACCGCGGGCCCGGGCCCGCTGGGCTCGAACAGGGCTGAGCCCGGCACCGCTCGCCAGACCGTCCTGGTCCTGGCCGGCCCCGTGGTCCGCTCCGCCGTGGCCCGCGTGGTCCGCGTGCCGTGGGTCCGCAACGAGCGGTCCGCGGTCGCGGGGCTGAAGACCACGTCGTACGCCGAGAACGTCGTGGCGCTCGCCCAGGCGTACCGGCGCGGCGCCGACGAGGCGCTGCTCGCCAACACGGTCGGAGAGCTCTGCGAGGGCACCGGCTCCAACGTGCTCGTGGAGCGTGGTGGCGAGCTCGTGACTCCTGGCCTGGCGAGCGGCTGCCTGGCGGGCATCACACGCGAGCTGCTGCTCGAGTGGGCCGCTGAGGACGGGCTCCCCGTGCGCGAGGCCCGTGCCGGTGAGCTGCCGTTCGAGGTCCTTGACGCCGTTGCCGCCGGGACAGGTCACCTGTCTCTGAGCGGCTCGATCCGCAATGTCGTCCCCGTCGTGTCGCTCGACGAGCGCGATGTCGTTCCCGGTGAGCTCAGCCTGGCCGCGAGGCACCTGTTCGAGACCCGGAGTGCCGAGAACGTCGATCCGTGAGACCCATCGGCACCGTCCGACCGGCCGGCCACTGAACGACTGAGCGGCCCGTCCCGAAGGGACGGACCGCTGTCTGCTGACGCAGGGCTCAGGCTGTCAGGAGAGCCGCGATGAGCGCAGAGATCTCGCTCTCCATGCGGTCGCTCTCCTCGCCGAGGGGGACGAGCTCTTCGGTCCGCGCGAGGAACGCCTCGAGCTGCTCGGTCGGAGCCGCGAGGAGCGCGCTGCCCTCGACACCGCTCAGGGAGATCAGTGCGAACTCGGGGTCGTCATCTCGCCACACCTGGACGTCGCCGGTGCCCGCCGGGTCATCGGCGACGGCGAGCAGACCCTGGACGAGGAGCTCGCGGCCGAGGAGCCACGTCGACATGGTCTGAGGTCCGGTGAACACCGCACGGACCGTGTAGGGGTCCGAGGTGCGGAACGAGAGCTCCGTGCTGACCGGTACCACGCTCGCGTCGGAGCTGATCAGCTGCATGGCGACGACCTCGACGACGTCGTACGACTGCTGCGTCATCGCCGTCCTCCTCATAGGTGCCGGACTATTGCCTACATCATGGCAGGCCCGGACGACATATGGGTTGCCTTGTGGACGCAGTTCACCCGGAAGGCCCTGCGTCGTCCGGTTCGGCATATCGCCGGACCTTGGGTAGCATCCTCTCGACGTCGTCGTGACGAGTCGTCGCCAGGCCATCGTTCCACAGGGTGGCCGCCCCCACGTCGCTGTGAACGCCGCTGGTGCCGCGGGTAGGCTCAGTGACGCAGCGGGCGATTAGCTCAGTGGTAGAGCGCCTCGTTCACACCGAGGAAGTCGCTGGTTCGAACCCAGTATCGCCCACCGTTTCGGCCCCTGGTCCTGCGACCAGGGGCCGTTCTCGTTCCAGGCCGCGTCACTGACCGCGCCTGACTCGGGCGCCTCGCTCAACCGCGGCGCGTCAGGCGGCGACCTGTGTCTCGGTAGCATCAGGTGCGTCCGCCGTCACGAGCGGACCCGATGCAAGGAGACAACAGCCGTGCCCGAGACCATGACCCTCACCGTCGATGGCACCACGACCACGATGGAGCCGGGGACGACGGGCACTGAGCTCTACTCCGACCGTCGTGACGTCGTGGTCGTCCGTGTCGACGGCGTGCTCACCGACCTGTACCTCCCGTTGCCGGCCGGGGCGGTCGTCGAGGCGGTCACGATCGACTCGCCCGACGGCCTCGCGGTGCTGCGCCACTCGGCGGCCCACGTGCTCGCGCAGGCGGTCCAGTCGATCAACCCCACGGCCAAGCTCGGCATCGGCCCGCCCATCACGGACGGCTTCTACTACGACTTCGACGTCGAGACCCCGTTCACCCCCGACGACCTCAAGGCGCTCGAGAAGGCCATGACGAGGATCGTCAAGGAGGGTCAGACGTTCCGCCGCTGGGACGTGACCGAGGCCGAGGCGCGCACCGTGCTGGCCGACGAGCCGTACAAGCTCGAGCTCATCGGGCTCAAGGGCCACGCGGGCGACGCCGAGGGCGCCTCGGTCGAGGTGGGGCTCGGCGGGCTGAGCATCTACCAGAACGTCCGACGCGGTGGCGAGGTCGCCTGGCAGGACCTGTGCCGTGGCCCGCACCTGCCGAGCACGCGTCTGATCGCGAACGGGTTCCAGCTGACCCGGTCCGCGGCGGCGTACTGGCGCGGGAGCGAGAAGAACCCGCAGCTCCAGCGCGTCTACGGGACGGCGTGGCCGACCAAGGACGAGCTGCGCACGCACCTGGAGCGTCTTGCGGAGGCGGAGCGCCGCGACCACCGGCGCTTGGGTGCCGAGCTCGACCTGTTCTCGTTCCCCGACGAGATCGGTTCGGGGCTCCCCGTCTTCCACCCGCGGGGCGGCATCATCCGCCAGGAGATGGAGAACTACTCGCGCCAGCGGCACGTCGACGCGGGGTACCAGTTCGTCTACACGCCGCACATCACCAAGGAGCAGCTGTTCCGCACCTCGGGGCACCTCGACTGGTACGCGGAGTCGATGTACCCGCCCATGCAGATGGACGAGGAGCGCGACTCCGACGGCAACATCCGCAAGGCCGGGCAGAACTACTACCTCAAGCCGATGAACTGCCCGATGCACAACCTCATCTTCGGTGCGCGCGGCCGCTCGTACCGCGAGCTGCCCATGCGGCTGTTCGAGTTCGGGACCGTGTACCGCTACGAGAAGTCCGGCGTCGTGCACGGGATGACGCGCGCACGCGGCTTCACGCAGGACGACGCGCACATCTACTGCACCCCGGAGCAGATGAAGGGTGAGCTGACGAGCCTGCTGACCTTCGTCCTCGACCTCCTCAAGGACTACGGGCTCGACGACTTCTACCTCGAGCTGTCGACCCGTAACCCCGAGAAGTCGGTGGGCTCGGACGAGGTCTGGGCTGAGGCGACCCGCACGCTCGAGGAGGTCGCCGTGGCCTCGGGTCTCGACCTCGTGCCTGACCCGGGCGGTGCAGCCTTCTACGGGCCGAAGATCTCCGTCCAGGCCAAGGACGCGATCGGGCGCACGTGGCAGCTGTCCACGATCCAGCTCGACTTCAACCTGCCCGAGCTGTTCGACCTGGAGTTCCAGGCCGCCGACGGCACGCGGCAGCGCCCGGTCATGATCCACCGTGCGCTGTTCGGCTCGATCGAGCGGTTCTTCGCCGTCCTCACCGAGCACTATGCGGGCGCCTTCCCGGCCTGGCTGGCGCCCGTCCAGGTCGTCGCGGTCCCGGTCGCGGAGCCGTTCAACGACTACCTGGCCGATGTCGTCGCGCAGCTGCGTGCCCACGGCATCCGCGCCGAGCTCGACGACTCCGACGACCGCTTCGGCAAGAAGATCCGCACCGCGAGCACCCAGAAGGTGCCGTTCGTGGTGATCGCCGGTGGTGAGGACGCCGAGGGTGGCGCGGTGTCGTTCCGGTACCGCGACGGCCGCCAGGACAACGGTGTGCCGGTCGCGGAGGCGATCGAGCGCATCGTCACGGCCGTCCGCGACCATGCGCAGGTCTAGGCGGGCGCGATGACGACCGAGGACCGGGCGGACGACGACCTCGAGGTGGTGGGGAAGTTCGACGACGCCGCTGCGTTCGCCGGTGCGCCCGACGGGTTCCAGCGGCTGTGGACGCCGCACCGGATGGTGTACATCGGCGGCCAGGACAAGCCGTCCGACAGTGCGCCCGGCGTGGGCTGCCCGTTCTGCCGGATCCCAACCCTGCCTGACGTCGAGGGTCTCGTCGTCGCGCGCGGCCGGGCCGCGTACGTCGTGCTCAACCTCTACCCGTACAACTCCGGCCACCTGCTCGTGTGCCCGTACCGGCACGTCCCGGACTACACGGACCTGACCCAGGACGAGGTCGCCGACGTCGCTGCCCTGACCCAGACCGCGATGCGCGTCCTGCGCGAGGTCATGGCGCCGCAGGGCTTCAACCTGGGCATGAACCAGGGCGACGTCGCCGGCGCGGGGATCGCTGCTCACCTGCACCAGCACGTCGTCCCGCGCTGGATGGGCGACTCGAACTTCCTGCCGATCGTCGCTCAGACGCGGGCCCTGCCCGCGCTGCTGGCAGACACGCGGGCCCGGCTGGCTGCCGCCTGGCCCACCGAACCGAAGGGATGATCGCCGCGTGCTCAATCGCCTGCGGAGCTTCATGACGACGCTCTGGACCCCGCTCGCCGACCTCCTGATCCGTCGAGGCGTGTCGCCGGACGCCGTGACGATCACGGGCACCGTCGGCGTCGTCGTCATGGCACTCTGGTTGGTGCCGACCGGCCACCTGCTGGCAGGCGCCCTGCTGATCGCGGTGTTCACCCTGACCGACTCGCTCGACGGGGTCATGGCACGACGCGCGGGTCGCTCGGGGCCCTGGGGTGCCTTCCTCGACTCGACGCTGGACCGGTTCGCGGACGCGGCCATCTTCTCCGGCCTGGTCCTGTGGTTCATCGGACGCGGTGACGACCGTGCGACGGCCGTCCTTGCCCTTGCCTGCCTCGTCCTGGGATCCGTGGTGCCCTACGCCCGCGCCCGCGCCGAGGGCCTCGGCATGACGGCGGCCGTCGGCATCGCCGAGCGGGCCGACCGCCTGGTTCTCGTGCTCCTCGGCACCTTCCTGGTCGGGCTCGGCCTGCCCGTCGTCGTGCTCACGGTCGTGCTCGCGCTTCTCGCCGTCGCCTCCGCCGTCACGGTCGGCCAGCGCGTCGCCACGGTGCGCCGACAGTCGAGGGCCGCCCTGTGAAGCGACCGGACACGGGCCGCCTCGCCGTCCTGGGGCTGCGCGTCGCGGGCAACGTCCCCGGCGGGGTCGTCCGGGCGCTGTGCGCGGTGTCCGCCGACGCGGCCTGGGTCGCTCGCGGCGGCGGCGTCCGGCAGCTGGAGGCCAACCTGCGTCGCGTGCGTCCCGACCTGCGGCCGCGTGAGCTGAGGCGCCTGAGCAGGGCAGGGATGCGCTCGTACCTGCGCTACTACGGCGAGGCCTTCACGATCGCGTCGCTGACGCGCGACCAGATCGAGGCGCGCGTGCGGACGACGGGGCTCGAGCGGTACGCCCCTCTGCTCGACGCGGGAGAGACGATCGTGCTCGGTCTCGGCCACCTGGCGAACTGGGACCTGGCGGGGGCCTGGGCTACGGCGCACGTCGCCAGGGTCGTCACGGTCGCGGAGCACCTGGAGCCGGAGGAGCTCTTCCAGGAGTTCCTCGGGCTGCGTGAACGGTTGGGTCTGACGATCATCCCGTTGAAGAAGAACGGCGGCGACGTGTTCCGCGACCTCGTGCGCGCGGTCCGAGGCGGCTCGGGTCTGCTCCCGTTGCTCGCCGACCGGGACCTCACGGCCCGAGGCGTCGAGGTCTCGCTGTTCGGCGAGGTCGCGCGAGTGGCCGCAGGCCCCGCTGCACTCGCGGTGGCTACCGGCGCACGGGTCGCCGGGACCTCGATCTTCTACGAGCGCCTGCACGGCGCACGGCGCCGCGCGGCGGGGTCGCCCTGGGGCATCGTCGTCGAGTTCGGCGAGCTCCTGGAGGTGCCCACGTCGGGCACGCGCGCCGACCAGGTCCAGGTCCTCACCCAGGCCTGGGTCGACGAGCTCGCTCGCGGCATCGCGGCGCATCCGCAGGACTGGCACATGCTGCAGAAGGTCTGGGTCGACGATCTCGACGCCGACCGGTACGCCGCGACCGTCGCGGCGCAGGAGCACGACGCGTGAGCGCCCAGGACGTCGCCGGCCGCGACCGCCCGTTGCGCGTGGGCATCGTCTGCCCCTACTCGTTCGACGTCCCGGGGGGAGTCCAGTTCCACGTCCGGGACCTGGCGGAGGCGCTCATCGCGCGTGGGCACACCGTGTCGGTCCTCGCCCCTGCCGACGACGAGACCCCGATCCCCGAGTACATGACCTCCGCGGGCCGGGCCGTGCCGGTGCGGTACAACGGCGCCGTCGCCCGGCTGACGTTCGGACCGGTGACAGCCGCTCGCGTGCGTCGTTGGCTCATCGCGGGCGAGTTCGACGTGCTGCATCTGCACGAGCCTGTGACGCCGTCGCTCGGCATGCTCGCACTGTGGATCGCGGACGGACCGATCGTCGCGACCTTCCACACGTCGCTCGTGCGGTCGAGGCCGCTGCAGATGGCCTACCCGCTGGTCCGGCAGTCGATGGAGAAGATCTCGGCGCGGATCGCGGTGTCCGAGGACGCGCGCCGCACGCTCGTCGAGCACCTCGGTGGCGACGCCGTCGTGATCCCCAACGGCGTCAACGTCGAGGCGTTCACGAGCGCCCGGCCCGACGACCGGTGGCGCGGCACCCCCGACGCCCCGACGGTCGCCTTCCTAGGTCGGCTCGACGAGCCGCGCAAGGGCCTGGAGGTTCTGCTCCGGGCTGTGCCCGGGGTGCTGGCCGCTCATCCCGGCACGCGGTTCCTCGTCGCCGGGCGTGGTGAGACCGGCCCCGACGAGGCGCGTGAGCTGATCGGCGACGCTGCGCAGGCCGTCGAGTTCCTCGGAGGGATCACCGACGAGGAGAAGGCGAGCCTGCTGGCGTCGGTCGACGTGTACTGCGCACCGCAGACCGGGGGTGAGAGCTTCGGGATCGTGCTCGTCGAGGCGATGAGTGCCGGGACCCCCGTCGTCGCGAGCGACCTCGGTGCGTTCCGCCGCGTGCTCGAGGAGGGCACCGCAGGGGTGCTGTTCCGCACCGGCGACTCGGCCGACCTGGCCCGCACGCTCCTGCGGGTGCTCGACGACGCCCCGCTGCGCGAGCAGCTGGTCGCGACGGCGACGTCCGCGGTCCGCCGGTACGACTGGTCCTCGGTGAGCCACGAGATCCTGACGGTCTACGACATGGTCGTCGACGGTCGCGTCGAGCCGGTCCGCGAGGACCCGTCGTCGCGTCGCGGCGGATGGCACCTCGACCGCCTCCGGAGCCGGGGTGACGACCGATGAGCTGGTCCGAGATCGTTGTCGTCGTCGGCGCGGTCGTCCTGGTGGTCGGATGGCGGCTGTGGGTGTCCGCCTCGCGGCTCGACCGGCTCCACCGCAAGGTGGCGTCGTCCCGCGCGGTCGTGGACGCCCAGCTGCTGCGTCGCGCGTCGGCGGCCGCCAACCTCGCGGCGTCCGGCCTCATGGACCCGGTGAGCTCGCTTCTCGTGGGCGAGGCAGCCTGGGCAGCGGTCGCGGCCGGGAGCAGCTCGGTCGAGACGTTCGCTCAGCTGCCCGCCCAGCTGGCGGAGCTCGGCGGCGGGGTTCCTGACGCGCCGGACCCGGAGTGCCCGCCGAGGGCGCCGGTCGACGTCGGTCTCGTCGAGAGCGAGCTGTCGTCGACCCTGCGAGCGGCGCTCGACGACGCGCAGGAGGTCACCGAGATGCGCGCGGAGCTCGGTGGCGACGAGCTCGTGTCGGCCCTCGCCGACGCCTGGTACCGCGCACAGCTCGCGCGGCGGTTCCACAACGAGGCCGTCGCCCAGACCCAGCGCGTCCGCCGCGGCTGGCCGGTGCGTGCGTTCCGGCTCGCCGGACGGGCGCCTGTCCCTCAGACGCTCGAGCTGGATGACGCCTGGCCGCAGGCGCTGGGACGGCCCGGGCAACTGGCCGACGCCCCCGGGCGGGCCGATCCGGCAGTCTAGGATGGACGGATCGGGCGCGTCCGGCGGGCCCGGCCCCCAGCCCCGACCCTGATCTGTGAGGCACAGCGTGACCAGCGAGAACACTCAGTCCACCCTCGGTTCGCACGGCCTCGGTTCGCACAGCCAGGGCGCCGGCGAGGTCGGGACGGCTCGCGTCAAGCGGGGCATGGCGGAGATGCTCAAGGGTGGCGTCATCATGGACGTCGTCACGGCTGAGCAGGCCAAGATCGCCGAGGACGCCGGAGCTGTCGCCGTGATGGCGCTCGAGCGGGTCCCCGCCGACATCCGCGCCCAGGGTGGCGTCGCCCGCATGAGCGACCCCGACCTGATCGACGGCATCATCAACACCGTCTCGATCCCGGTCATGGCGAAGGCTCGCATCGGCCACTTCGTCGAGGCGCAGGTCCTGCAGAGCCTCGGCGTGGACTACATCGACGAGTCCGAGGTCCTGACGCCCGCCGACTACGAGCACCACATCGACAAGTGGGCGTTCACCGTCCCGTTCGTCTGCGGTGCGACCAACCTCGGTGAGGCGCTGCGGCGCATCAGCGAGGGCGCGGCGATGATCCGGTCGAAGGGTGAGGCCGGCACCGGTGACGTGTCGAACGCCACGACGCACATGCGCACGCTGCGTGACCAGATCCGCCGCCTGACGTCGCTCCCCGAGGACGAGCTGTACCTCGCGGCGAAGGAGCTCCAGGCGCCGTACGACCTGGTCAAGGAGATCGCGGTCGCGGGCAAGCTCCCCGTCGTGCTCTTCACCGCGGGTGGCATCGCCACTCCGGCCGACGCCGCGATGATGATGCAGCTCGGTGCCGAGGGTGTCTTCGTCGGCTCGGGCATCTTCAAGGCGGGCAACCCTGCCCAGCGCGCCGCCGCGATCGTCAAGGCCACGACGTTCTTCGACGACCCCGACGTGATCGCGAACGTCTCGCGCGGGCTGGGCGAGGCCATGGTGGGCATCAACGTCGCCGACCTGCCCGTCCCGCACCGGCTCGCCGAGCGCGGCTGGTGACAGCGGGCCCGCCGCGGGATGCCCCCGGCGGGCCGACCGCGGGGTCGAGGCTCGGTGCCGAGTGGGTGCTCGGCGCCGACGGCCTGCGGTTCCGTCGGGCGGCGCGGGTGATCCTGCTCGACGACTCCGACCGGCTCCTGCTCCTGCGCGGGCACGACGTCGACCAGCCCGAGCGCAGCTGGTGGTTCACCGTCGGCGGCGGCATCGACCCGGGGGAGGACGCGCGGTCCGCGGCGGTCCGGGAGGTCCGCGAGGAGACCGGTCTGGTGCTGGCGCCGGCCGAGCTGGTCGGACCGGTGTTCACGCGGTCGGCGGTGTTCGACTTCTTCGCGGAGTCGTGCCGGCAGGACGAGGAGATCTTCCTGGCCCGGGTCGTCCCGCGGGACGACGACCAGGCACTCAGCCGCGAGGGCTGGACCGACCTGGAGCTGGACGTCCTCGACGAGCTGCGGTGGTGGGAGCTCGACGCGCTACGCCTGGTGACGGAGGAGGTCTTTCCCCTGGGTCTGGCCGATCTGGTGCAGGGGCTGCTGCCTCGCTGGGACGGCATCACCCGCCACCTGTGACCGCGCGACGGGCGCTCACACTGCGCGGCTGACGGGTAACACGGCCGTCATGCGGGAGGAATACGGTGACGTGCATGCCAACGTCATCGTCGTCCGTCGTCCGCATGCACCGCAGCGGGATCCGCGAGCTGATGGAGCTCGCGATCCAGGACCCGACGGCCATCCGGCTCGAGCTCGGCGAGCCCGACGTGCCCACGGCGCCCCACGTGATCGATGCGGCGGCGCACGACGCACGGAACGGGCACACGGGGTACACGTCGAGCATCGGCGCGTTCGACCTGCGCGCGGCGCTGGCCGCCAAGGTCGAGGCCGTCAACGGGCTGGCGGCGACGCCGGACGACATCGTCGTCACGCACGGCGCCATGAGCGGTCTGGCGATGGCGATGAACGCGTTGACCGGCCCTGGTGACGAGATCCTGCTTCCGGACCCGGAGTTCCCCAACTGGCGCATGGCGGCCGTGGCGGCGGGCGCGGAGGTGCGCTGCTACCCGACGCACGCGATGAACGGGTTCGTCCCGACGCTCGCCGACATCGAGGCGTCGATCACGCCGCAGACCCGGGTCGTCGTCGTGTGCTCCCCGAACAACCCGACCGGTGCCGTCTACCCGCCCGAGCTGCTCGCGGGGATCGTGGCGCTGGCGCGCCGGCACGACCTGTGGGTGTTCTCGGACGAGTGCTACGAGGCGATCACCTTCGGCGTGCCGCACGTCAGCGCAGCGACCTTCGACACCGACGGACGGGTCCTGACGTTCTTCAGCTTCTCCAAGACGTACGCGATGACCGGGTGGCGCCTGGGATACGTCCACGCCCGCGACCCGCAGGTGCAGGCACTGCTCGGTCAGCTCGCGGAGGCCACTGTCGCGTGCCCGTCGTCGGTGAGCCAACGCGCCGGGCTCGCCGCGCTCGTGGGGCCGCAGGTCGCGGTGGCCGATGCGGTCGCGTCGTACCGCGAGCGTCGGGACGCCGCAGTACGGCTCCTCGAGGCGCGCGGGGTTCCGTGCGTGCGGCCCGACGGCGCCTTCTACCTGATGGTCGACGTCTCGGCGGCCACCCACGACAGCACGGCCTTCGCGGTGCGGCTGCTGGCGGAGCGGCATGTGGCGGTGTCGCCGGGCAGCGCCTTCGGTGCGGGTGCCGAGGGGATGGTCCGAGTCTCCCTCGCGAGCGAACGGTCGGGTCTGCTCGAGGGACTCGACCGCCTCGCGGACCTGGTGCACGGGTGGGGCGCGACCACCGACGCGCGCGGAGCGGCGAACGTCGCGGTCACGGGATGACCACCTGTCCTTAGGATGTCCGCGTGAGTCCCACGATCGGTGTCCTGGCCCTGCAGGGCGACGTTCGCGAGCACGCCCGCGCCCTGGAGCTCTGCGGAGCCGGCGCCGTGCCCGTGCGGCGCGCCAGGGAGCTCGCGGCGGTCGACGCCCTGGTCCTTCCCGGCGGGGAGTCCACCACGATCGACAAGCTCCTGCGCGCCTTCGACCTGTTCGAGCCGGTCCAGGAACGGTTGCGTGCCGGGATGCCCGCCTACGGCTCGTGCGCCGGGATGATCCTGCTCGCCGACCGGTTGCTCGGGGCGGCCGACGGCCAGCAGACCCTGGGCGGACTCGACATCACCGTGCGTCGCAACGCGTTCGGCCGCCAGGTCGACTCGTTCGAGACGGACCTCGTGATCGACGGCATCGAGGACACCGCCACGCAGCCCGTGCACGCGGTCTTCATCCGGGCGCCGTGGGTCGAGGAGGTCGGTCCCGCCGCGACCGTGCTGGCGCGGGTGGAGACGGGTCCAGCCGCCGGTAGGATCGTCGCGGTGCGGCAGGGTTCACTGCTCGCGACCTCCTTTCATCCGGAGGTCACCGGTGACATGCGCGTGCACCGATTGTTCGTGAAGATCGTCCGCGACAGCCTCTGACGGACCTCCCGGCGTGCCGGGTGCGCAGGGGTGTGGTGGACGGAGACGAAGGGGCACCAACGATGTCGGGTCACTCCAAGTGGGCCACCACCAAGCACCAGAAGGCCGTCGTCGACGCCAAGCGGAGCAAGCTCTTCGCCAAGCTCGTCAAGAACATCGAGGTCGCGGCCCGGACCGGCGGTGGTGACCTCGCCGGCAACCCGACGCTCGTCGACGCGGTCCAGAAGGCCAAGAAGTCGTCGGTCCCGATCGACAACATCAACCGCGCGGTCAAGCGCGGCTCGGGCCAGGAAGCCGGCGGCGCCGACTACCAGTCGATCATCTACGAGGGCTACGGCACCGGCGGGATCGCCGTGCTCGTCGAGTGCCTCACCGACAACCGCAACCGTGCGGCCTCTGACGTGCGCGTCGCGTTCACGCGCAACGGGGGTCAGATGGCGGACCCAGGCTCGGTCTCGTACCTGTTCTCCCGCAAGGGCGTCGTCATCGTCTCCAAGGAGGGCACCACCGAGGACGCCGTCATGGAGGCGGTGCTCGAGGCGGGCGCTCTCGAGGTCAACGACTTCGGCGACTCCTTCGAGGTCCTCTCCGAGGCCACCGACCTGGTCCAGGTGCGCACGGCGCTCCAGGAGGCGGGCATCGACTACGAGTCGGCGGACGTCGTCTTCTACCCGGCGACGCAGATCGCGGTCGACGCCGAGGGCGCCCGCAAGATCCTGCGCCTGATCGACGCGCTCGAGGACTCCGACGACGTGCAGAACGTGTACGCGAACTTCGATGCGTCCGACGAGGTCATGGCGGAGCTCGACGCCGACTGAGCTCGCTGCCGCCGCGCCGGGAACGGACACCTCCCGGACGGATCCGACCACGCTGGGAGACTTGAGCGGTGCGCGTGCTCGGAGTGGACCCCGGCCTGACCCGGTGCGGCCTGGGCGTGGTCGACGGGCTCTCAGGGCGCCGTGTGGCGCTCGTCGCGGTGGGCGTCGCACGGTCTGACCCCGATCTCGACGCGGATCAGCGACTGCTGCTCATCGCCACCGCGATCGACGAGTGGATCGAGGAGCACGCCCCCGACGCGGTCGCGGTCGAGCGCGTGTTCGCGCAGCACAACGTGTCCACGGTGATGGGGACCGCGCAGGTGGCCGGCATCGCGATGCTGGCGGCCGCCCGGCGTCGGATCCCGGTTGCGCTGCACACGCCGAGCGAGGTGAAGGCGGCCGTCACCGGCAACGGTCGGGCGGAGAAGCTGCAGGTGCAGTCGATGGTCGCCCGGCTCCTCTCGCTCGACGAGCTGCCGAAGCCGGCCGATGCAGCCGACGCCCTCGCGCTCGCGATCTGCCACCTGTGGCGCCCGGCCGGAGCGCTCGGTGCGCCGCAGCGCGCGCCGGGCTCGCTCACGGCGGCGCAGCGCGCCTGGGCCAGCGCCGAGCAGGCGGCGCGTCGGGCGTCACGCGGCTGACGGTCCTTGTTACGGTATCTGCGGCTCGTACAGGTGTTCGGGTGCTCCGGTGGGACCGGGGAGACTCTGAGGTGACAGGAGGCGTCGATGATCGCGTCGGTGCGCGGCACGGTGCTGGCGGTGCGGCTCGACGCCGCGGTGATCGAGGTCGGCGGTGTGGGCATGCTCGTGCATGCGACCCCCGCGACGCTCGCCGGGCTCCGTCCTGGCGCGCCGGCTCGGCTGGCCACGGCCCTCGTCGTCCGTGAGGACTCCCTGACGCTCTTCGGCTTCGCCGACGACGACGAGCGCGAGGTCTTCGAGGTCGTGCAGACCGTGAGCGGGGTCGGCCCTCGGCTCGCGCTCGCGATGCTCGCGGTGCACAGCCCCGACGGCCTTCGCCGCGCGGTCGCGGGGGAGGACCTCGCGGCACTCAAGCGGGTGCCGGGCATCGGGCACAAGGGCGCCCAGCGGATCGTTCTCGAGCTCGCCGACCGCCTCGGGGCACCCTCGTCGGCGCCCGACGCCGGTCCGGCACAGCAGGACGACCGGCGCTCCCAGGTCGTCGATGCCCTCGTCGGGCTCGGCTGGACCGCGCGCGCCGCCGAGGATGCCGTCGCGGGCGTGCTCGACGGCGCGACGGGTCCGGTCGGTGGCGACGAGGTCGCGGGAGTCCTGCGCTCCGCGCTGCGCGCCCTGGGCGGCGTCCGTGGCTGACGACGCCCTCGCAGGTCCTGAGGTCGACGACTTCGTCGTGAGACCCGAGGCGGACGATCTCGAACGGGCCGCCGAGGCCGCACTGCGTCCACGCCGGCTCGAGGAGTTCGTCGGCCAGGCGGTCGTGCGCGAGCAGCTGTCGCTCGTGCTCCAGGCGGCGGTCGGCCGTGGCCGCGCACCCGATCACGTGCTGCTGTCCGGCCCTCCAGGTCTCGGCAAGACGACTCTGGCCATGATCATCGCGGCCGAGCTCGGCGCATCCCTTCGCGTCACGAGCGGGCCCGCGATCCAGCACGCCGGCGACCTGGCGGCCGTGCTGTCGTCGCTCGACGAGGGCGAGGTCCTGTTCATCGACGAGATCCACCGGATCGCGCGACCCGCCGAGGAGCTGCTCTACGTCGCGATGGAGGACTTCCGGGTCGACATCATCGTCGGCAAGGGCGCGGGGGCGAGTGCCATCCCGCTGTCGTTGCCGCCCTTCACCGTCGTCGGGGCGACGACCCGCGCCGGTCTGCTGCCCGCGCCGCTGCGCGACCGGTTCGGCTTCACCGGCCACCTCGACTTCTACTCGCCCGACGAGCTCGAGCGGGTGCTCGTGAGGTCCGCGAGGCTCATGGGCGTCGATCTCGCGCCGGATGCCGTACCCGAGATCGCGATGCGGTCACGCGGCACGCCACGGATCGCGAACCGGCTGCTGCGCCGCGTGCGCGACTGGGCGCAGGTGCGCGGCGACGGGACACTGTCGCTCGACGCCGCCCGCGCCGCTCTCCAGGTGTACGAGGTGGACTTCCTCGGCCTCGACCGGCTCGACCGCGCCGTGCTGACCGCCCTGTGCACCCGGTTCGGAGGGGGACCCGTCGGGCTGACGACTCTGGCCGTCGCCGTCGGCGAGGAGCCCGAGACCGTCGAGACGGTCGCTGAGCCGTTCCTGGTCCGCGAGGGACTGGTCGGACGGACCGCGCGCGGACGGATCGCGATGCCCGCGGCGTGGGTCCACCTCGGCCTCACACCGCCTGCGCAGGCGGAGTCGCTGTTCGGTTGATCGGGAACCGGTAGGCAGATCCGCACGTTAGGCACTCGGAGCCGCTGCGCCTAGACTTCGGCCCGACATTCACCGCAGATCCGGAGACCCACGCTCGTGGACAACGCACCCTTTCTCGTCATCATCCTGATCGCCTTCGGCGCGATGTGGCTCATGTCGAGCCGCACCCGCAAGCAGCAGCGTGCGGCCGCGGACTTCCGCTCGCACCTCGCGCCCGGCCAGGAGGTCATGACCGGCAGCGGGATGTTCGGCACGGTGGTTGCTGTCGACGACGACGTCATCACGATCGAGTCCACCCCGGGCAGCCAGACCCGGTGGCTCCGTGCGGCGATCGCCAAGGTCATCGAGCCGCCGGTCGACGCAGACGAGGACGACGCAGACAAGGACGACGCAGCGGACGACGACGTGGATGGTGCGGACGACACCGTCGTCGACGTCCCCGACGACCTGTCCTCTCTCCCTCCTGCACGCGGTGACGAGGACCCCGAGAAGAAGTAGCCGGCAGGGTCCGCCGCCGTTGGCGGACCACAACCCCACCGTCGGCATCGCGCCGACGGTGCGCGCACGAGAGAAGACACTCCGTTGGCCCAGCCCACCCGCCGCGAGCGGCCCGTACGCACGCTCGTCACCCTCGGCGTGCTCATCGTCGCCCTGTTCGGCGCACTGATCTCCGGCTCGCACTGGTCGACTGCGACGCTGACCCCGAAGCTCGCCCTGGACCTCGAGGGCGGCACGCAGATCATCCTGACGCCGGTCGCCGAGAACCAGGCAGCCATCACCGACGCGACGATCACCCAGGCGATCGATGTGATCCGCCAGCGCGTCGACTCCTCGGGTGTCGCCGAGGCGGAGATCACCAGCCAGGGCGGCCGCAACATCGTGGTTGCGCTCCCGGGGACCCCGAGCGAGGAGACGCTCAACCTCGTGCGGACCTCGGCGCAGATGGAGTTCCGACCGGTCCTCGGGATCTCGGCTCCCACGCCGACCGACACCTCGACGGCCACCGCGACGCCGACGGACGCCGCGACTCCCGCGGCCGATGCTGCTGCGACCCCGACCCCGAGCGCCACGGCGACCGCTGCCCCGTCGGACACCCCGACCAAGGCGGCCCCGGACAACCCCAGCGACACGGCGTACTACATCACGCCCAAGGTCGAGGCGGACTTCCTCGCGCTCGACTGCACGAACAAGGCGAACCAGACCGGCGGGAAGCTCTCGGCCGCCGACAAGGCCCTCGTCGCGTGCGACCCCACGGGTTCCGCCAAGTACCTGCTCGGGCCGGTGGAGATCCAGGGCAAGGAGATCTCGTCTGCGTCCTCGGGCCTCGGTGTCGGAGCGAACGGGACGTCCACGGGCAAGTGGGTCGTCAACATCCAGTTCACGGGCACGGGTGGCAGCGAGTTCCGCGTCACGACGACTCGTCTGCAGGGCCTGACCTCCCCGCAGAACCAGTTCGCCATGGTTCTCGACGGTCTCGTGATCTCAGCCCCGTCGCTCGCCCCCGGCGTCATCATCACGGACGGCAAGGCGGAGATCTCCGGCTCGTTCACCCGCCTGACGGCCGCGACGCTCGCCAACCAGCTCAACTTCGGCGCACTGCCCCTGACGTTCACCGTGCAGAGCGAGCAGACCATCTCGGCGTCGCTCGGTTCCGAGCAGCTGGAGAAGGGCATCATCGCCGGCCTGATCGGCCTGCTGCTCGTCGTGGTCTACTCGCTGCTCCAGTACAGGACGCTGGGCCTCGTGACGGTCGCCTCGCTCGTCATCGCCGGGCTGATCACCTACGGGGTCATCACGGTGCTGTCGTGGACGCAGGGCTACCGGCTGTCGCTCCCGGGTGTGACGGGGTTGATCGTCGCGATCGGTATCACGGCCGACTCGTTCATCGTCTACTTCGAGCGCGTCCGTGACGAGCTGCGCGAGGGTCGCACGCTCCCCGCCGCGATCGAGAAGGGCTGGGAACGGGCCCGCCGCACGATCCTTGCGTCCGACGCGGTGAACTTCCTCGCCGCGGTGGTCCTGTACTTCCTCGCCGTCGGCGGGGTCCGCGGGTTCGCCTTCACCCTCGGCCTGACGACGATCATCGACCTCGTCGTCGTCTTCTGCTTCACGCACCCGATGCTCGCCGTGCTCGCCAAGACGGAGTTCTTCGGGCACGGGCACCCGGCGTCAGGGCTCGACCCGCGCCGGCTGGGCGCGCCCCAGACGCCTCGGTACGCCGGTCGCGGTCGCATCGTGACGGGGCAGCCCGCGGTTGCACCCGACCGCCTTGCAGTCCCTGGCGAGAAGGTGCCGGCCGTCGCTACCGTCGGGTCGCCCTCCGGCCACCAGACCATCGCCGAGCGGCGCGCGGCCGCGCGGGCGGCGGCCGCGAGCTCCGCGCCCCCTGCTGAGGGCACCGAGCCGTTGCCGCCGGACACGACGAGCACCGCCGCCGAGGCGGAGCCCACGTCCGGTCGTACCGAAGGGAACGAGCTCTGATGGCCGTTGGATTCGCCCAGTGGGGCAATGACCTCTACACGGGCCGCCGGTCCTACGACATCGTCGGACGCAAGCGCCTCTGGTTCACGATCTCCTTCACCCTCGTCGCGATCTGCGCGATCCTGCTCGTCAAGCCGGGTCTGAACCCCGGCATCGAGTTCCGCGGCGGCTCGGAGTTCGTCATCTCCGGCGTCCCGACGAACGATCAGAAGCTCGCCGCCGACACCGTCGCGTCCTTCGCGCCCGAGGAGATCCCGCGAGTGTCGACGGTGGGTACCTCGTCGCTGCGGATCCAGACCGCGACCCTGAGCAACACCGAGGTCGAGAAGGCGGCAGCGGCACTCGCCGTCGCCTACGACGTCCCCGTCACGCAGGTGACGAGCAACTTCGTCGGCCCGTCGTGGGGCCAGGACGTCTCGTCGAAGGCGATTCGCGGACTGATCGTGTTCCTCGTCCTCGTGACGCTGGTCCTGACGATCTACTTCCGGAACTGGCGCATGGCGGTGGCGGCGCTGCTCGCGCTCTTCCATGACCTGATCATCACCGTGGGCATCTATGCAGCGGTCGGGTGGGAGGTCACGCCGGCAACGGTCATCGGCTTCCTGACGATCCTCGGGTACTCGATCTACGACACCGTCGTGGTCTTCGACAAGGTGCGCGAGAACACCACCGGGGTCCTCGACCAGTCGCGGTTCACCTACGCCGAGAAGGCGAACCTGGCCGTCAACCAGACCCTCGTGAGGTCGATCAACACCTCGGTCGTGGCGCTTCTGCCGGTCAGCGGGATCCTGTTCATCGGGGCGTTCGTGCTCGGCGCCGGGACGCTGCGGGACATCGCGCTCGCCCTGTTCGTCGGCATGGCGATCGGCGCCTTCTCCTCGATCTTCCTCGCGACCCCGTTCGAGGTCCTCCTGCGTGAGCGCGAGCCGAAGCTGCACGAGCACACCGCGAAGGTCCTGGCCAACCGTGCGAAGGACGGTTCCGGCGAGCAGGTCGGGGCTGCGGCCGTCGGACGGGCCACCGCCCAGCTGCGCCCCGGGTCGCACCAGGGCAACGCCGCACAGCCGCGACGCCGCAAGTGACCGCGTCGACGGACGTGAACCCGCGCTCGGGCTCGATCGGCGACCGTCTGACGGGCGACGCGCTCGTCGCGCGGCTGCACGAGCTCATCCGTGACGTCCCCGACTTCCCGCGCCCCGGCGTGGGGTTCAAGGACATCACCCCGCTGCTGGCGGACGCCGAGGCGTTCGCCGCCGTCGTGGCGGAGCTCGCTGCTCGCGTGGACGGTCCTGTGGATCTGGTGGCCGGGACGGAGGCGCGGGGGTTCATCCTCGCGGCACCCGTCGCGATCGCGCTCGGCGCGGGCTTCGTGCCGGTCCGCAAGGCGGGCAAGCTGCCCGGCCCGACGGCTTCGCAGCAGTACGAGCTGGAGTACGGCCACGCAACGGTCGAGGTGCACCCCTTCACGGTGCCCCGCGGGTCGCGCGTGCTGATCGTCGACGACGTGCTGGCCACCGGCGGCACGGCGGGCGCCACGATCCGGCTCTTCGAGGAGTGCGGCGCCACCGTCGTCGGACTGTCCTTCCTGGTCGACCTGAGGTTCCTGGGCGGGCGCGCCTCGCTCGAGGGCCACCGGGTGGAGACCCTGCTTGACGTGCTCTAGAGAGCCGCGGACGTAGACTTTCCCGATCGGGTCGGTGGAGACCCACCGCGGCGACGTGCACCTGTGCATCGCGCGCTGCGGCATCCGACGGTCGACGCTGGGAGGTCCGTGCCATGACTGACGACGTGCGCGCGGCCGAGTCCGACGTCCAGACCGGATCGACGGAGGCAGTGCCGAGCGGGTCGGCGAACCGGGTGCGCTCCCGCCTGGCGCGCTTCGGCTCACGTGGCGCCGCGACCTCGCCTGCGCTCGAACCCCTGCTGCTGGCGATCCACTCGAACCATCCGAAGGCCGACCTGTCGGTCGTCGAGCAGGCCTACGTCGTGGCCGAACGCGCGCACCGGGGTCAGCTGCGCAAGAGCGGCGACCCGTACATCACGCATCCGGTCGCCGTGGCGACGATCCTCGCCGAGCTGGGGATGACCCCGCCGACGCTGGCTGCGGCCCTGCTCCACGACACGGTCGAGGACACGGACTACTCCCTCGAGCAGCTGCGCGCGGACTTCGGTCCCGAGATCGCGATGCTCGTCGACGGCGTGACCAAGCTCGACAAGGTCCAGTTCGGCGAGGCAGCGCAGGCGGAGACCGTCCGCAAGATGGTCGTCGCGATGTCCCGCGACATCCGGGTGCTGGTCATCAAGCTCGCCGACCGCCTGCACAACGCCCGGACGTGGAAGTTCGTGGCGTCCGCGTCCGCGGAGAAGAAGGCCCGCGAGACGCTCGAGATCTACGCGCCGCTGGCGCACCGGCTCGGCATGAACACGATCAAGTGGGAGCTCGAGGACCTGTCCTTCGCGACCCTGTACCCCAAGGTGTACGAGGAGATCGTGCACCTCGTGAGCGAGCGGGCGCCCGCCCGTGAGGAGTACCTCGCGGTCGTTCGCGACCAGGTCAGCGCCGACCTGAGGGCAGCGAAGATCAAGGCGACGGTGACCGGCCGGCCCAAGCACTACTACTCGATCTACCAGAAGATGATCGTGCGCGGCCGCGACTTCACGGACATCTACGACCTCGTCGGCGTGCGTGTCCTCGTGGACTCGGTGCGGGACTGCTACGCGGTGCTCGGTGCGCTGCACGCGCGCTGGAACCCGGTGCCCGGCCGGTTCAAGGACTACATCGCGATGCCGAAGTTCAACCTCTACCAGTCGCTGCACACGACGGTGATCGGCCCCGGCGGCAAGCCCGTCGAGATCCAGATCCGCACCCACGACATGCACCGCCGCGCCGAGTACGGCGTCGCCGCGCACTGGAAGTACAAGGAGAACGCGAAGCTCGGCCCGACGACGACGGACTCGAGCGGCAACGACATGACCTGGCTCCGCCAGCTCGTGGACTGGCAGAAGGAGACCGCCGACCCGAGCGAGTTCCTCGACTCGTTGCGCTTCGAGATCGCCGGCGCCGAGGTGTACGTGTTCACCCCCAAGGGCGACGTCATGGCGCTGCCGGCGGGCTCGACCCCGGTCGACTTCGCGTACGCGGTCCACACCGAGGTCGGCCACCGCACGATGGGGGCACGCGTCAACGGCCGCCTCGTGCCGCTCGACTCGACGCTCGAGAACGGCGACGTCGTCGACGTCTTCACGTCGAAGTCGGAGACTGCCGGTCCGAGCCGTGACTGGATGGGCTTCGTCAAGAGCCCTCGGGCACGCAACAAGATCCGTCAGTGGTTCTCCAAGGAGCGCCGCGAAGAGGCCATCGAGCACGGCAAGGACGCCATCGCGAAGGCGATGCGCAAGCAGAACCTGCCGATCCAGCGCCTGCTGTCCCACGAGGCGCTCGTGGCGCTCGCGCACGAGATGCGCCACGCCGACGTCTCGTCGCTGTACGCCGCGATCGGTGAGGGACAGGTGTCGGCGGCGACCGTCGTCCAACGGCTCGTGCACTCGATGGGCGGCGAGCCCGGCGCCGAGGAGGACCTCGCCGAGACGACGCTCCCCGGAGTCAGCGGCCGGCGGGTCCGCACCGGGGACTCGGGGGTCGTCGTCAAGGGCGTCGAGGACGTGTGGGTCAAGCTCGCCAAGTGCTGCACCCCGGTCCCCGGCGACGAGATCGTCGGGTTCGTGACCCGGGGGGCCGGTGTCAGCGTGCACCGGACCGACTGCGTGAACGTGGGCGCCCTGCGGGCCGAGCCCGAGCGGATCGTCGAGGTCGAGTGGACCCAGGGCGGCAGCGGCCTGTTCCTCGTGCAGATCCAGGTCGAGGCGCTCGACCGGAGCCGGTTGCTGTCGGACGTGACGAGGGTCCTCTCGGACCACCACGTGAACATCCTCTCGGCGTCGGTCTCGACGTCACGCGACCGCGTGGCGCTGTCCCGCTTCGTGTTCGAGATGGCCGAGCCGTCGCACCTCGCGTCGGTGCTCGCGGCGGTCCGGAAGGTTGAGGGCGTCTTCGACGTCTACCGGCTCACGGGGGCCAAGGCCGCCGAGCACCCGGTGATCCGGGCCTGATCCATCCGGGCCGCGAGGTCTTGGCTGCTCGCGATGCGGGCCAACGTGTCGCGGGCGTTCCGGACACCCGCGTACCCGCCGAGCGTGTCGAGCGAGCGCAGCGCCGCGGCGGCGTCGAAGCCCGCGTCGCACAGCGGCTCGAGCAGGCGCAGCGCCTCGTCAGCAGGGAACCAGCGCGCCAGGTCCACGCCGGTGCGCTGGACCGCAGTGGCCCGGAGGGCGCCCAGCGCCACCACATCGTCGTCGGTGAGCTCGCACTCGTGCGTCGTCCGGCCCGGATGGGGATCGGGGCGACGGACGCGGGGGCCCACGAGCACAGCGACCCGTAAGGGCTCGTGGGCGCCGGTGTGGACCCACAGGGCCGCCTGGCGCCCCACGACGCACCGAGCCGGCACCAGCTCGGCCAGCGAGGCGAGCCGGAGCTCCGGAGTGGCCACGACGTCGGCCGGGATCGTCAGGTCCGCGCGGATCAGGCGGGTGATCCCGTCCCGGATCATCGCCCGGTGGGCGACAGGGCCGAGAAGCTCCGGGAGAAGCCGGTCAGGTGGTTCGGGATTCGTCGGGCGTGGCAGCCACGGGCGTGCGCGCATCCGCCCAGCATCGCGTCGGCAGAGCCGTCGTGCGGGGCCCGGCGTAGATCTGTGGACAGCTGCGCCCCCGACGCCGCAGCGCCGGGGGCACGAACCGTCGATCAGCCGCGCGCGTCCTGAGCGGCTCGCTGGACCTGCTCGAGCCAGGACCGGCGGGCATCGAGCGCAGCCTGGGCCTCGGCGACCCTGCGTGCGTCGCCCTTGGCCTCAGCCGCGGCGAGGTCGGCCTCGAGACCCGCGATGGCACTCTCGAGCTGTGCCGCCGCGCCCTCGGCGCGGGCTCGCGTCTCCGGGTTGCTCCGCTGCCACACGGCCTGATCGGCGTCGCGGACAGCGGTCTCGACTGCACGGAGCCGGGCCTCGATCCGCTGGACGTCGGCGCGGGGCACCTTGCCCGCCGACTCCCACCGGTCCTGCAGCGTGCGCAGCGCCGCCTTGGCCGCGTTGATGTCCTTGACGGGGACAAGTCGCTCGGCCTCGGTCAGCAGCGCTTCCTTGAGCTCGAGGTTCGCGCGGTACTCGTCGTCGGTGGAGGCGGCGGCCGCGTCGCGGGCCGCGAAGAACGCGTCCTGAGCGGCACGGAACCTCGCCCACAGCGCGTCGTCGTCGGACCTGCTCGCGCGCCCCGACGCCTTCCAGCGAGCCATCAGGTCGCGGTAGACACCGGCTGTGGTTCCCCAGTCGGTGCTGGTCGCGAGACTCTCGGCCTCACGTACCAGGTCCTCCTTGGCGGCCTTCGCCCCGGCGTTGCGCGACTCGAGCTCGGCGAAGAAGTGGCGACGTTCCCGATCGAACGTGGTGCGGGCGTGACTGAAGCGCTTCCAGAGCGACTCCTCGGAAGCGCGGTCGAGGCGCGGTCCGCTGCGCTGCGCCTCCTTCCACTGATCGAGGAGCACCCGCAGCTGTTCGCCGGCCGGCCGCCACTGGATCCGCTCCGGGTCGGTGCCGGCGATCTTCTCGGCCTGCTCGACGATCTGGGTGCGTTCGGCCAGCACGATCGCCCGAGCTGCTGCCCGCTCGGCCTCGGCGGCCGCTCGGCGCTCGGCAGCGATCGGGCGCAAGGCGTCGAGCCGGGCACGAAGCTCGTCGAGGTCCCCGACGGCGGCGGGCTCGGCGAGCTCCTCGGCGAGCTTCGCAAGGGTCTGGTCGATCTCCTTGACCGCGAGGTCCGTCGCTGTCAGGCGGGTCTCGAAGAGCACGACCTTGGCCTTCAGGTCGAGGAACCGTCGGACGTAGAGGCCCAGGGCGTCCTCGGCGCTCGCGCCGGGGAACTGACCGACCGTGCGCTCGCCGGCGGCCTCGCGGACCCACACCGTGCTGTCGTCGTCGACCCGCCCGAAGGCGGCTGCGGCAGCACCTTCGACCGCGTCGATCGGCGGTGCGACCGGCGCAGCGGGGGCTGCGGGGGAGTCGCCGCGCTGACCGGCGGGGGGGACAGGGTGGACGGGCGGACGCGGCATCGGTCGAGGCACGGGACGCGGCACCGGTCGCGGGCTCGGGGGCGTCTCCGACGTGGCGGCCACGGGCTCGTCTGCGGCCTCAGGCTCGGCCGTCGCCGGCGCGGGCTCCTCGTCGACTGCGGGCTCCTCGTCGACCGCGGGCTCCGTGGCGACCGCGGGCTCCTCAGCGACTACAGGCTCTGCGGCGACCGCAGGCTCCTCAGCGACCGCGGGCTCCTCAGCGACTGCAGGCTCCTCGGCGACCACTGCCTCCTGAGCGGCCGGCTCAGGCACCTCCTGAGGAGTGGCGATCTCGACTGCGGACCCCTGGTCGGCCTCGTTCGGCGCCGAATCCTCCGCCACGGTCACCTCGTCCGCGGAGTCGACCGCAGAGTCGGTCGACGACGTCACGTCGTCGGGACCTGCAGCAGACGGTGCGGGGACCTCGTCGGGCTCGTGCTGCGTCGCAGCCGGCTTCTCGGTCACTGGGTCTCCACTCCCTCGATGGTGACGCGGGTGGTGGGCGCACCGTTGGTGCCGCCCCCCGTGACTCCCGCGTCAGCGATTGCCTGCACCACGTCCAGTCCGGACGTGATGTGGCCGAAAATCGTGTATCCCCCGCGGAGTCCGCCGGGATGGTCGTGTCCTGGTAGACCAGGAAGAACTGGCTGCCCATCGAGGATCCGTCGTTCGACTGACGGGCCATGGCGATCGTGCCGGCCGGGTAGACCCCGTCGGCCGGGGCGTTCTCGATGGGGCCCCACGCGTAGCCCGGGCCACCGGTCCCGTCCGACGTGCTGTCGCCGGTCGCGGTCGGGTCGCCGCACTGGAGCACGTGGATGCTCAGCGCGAGCCGGTGGCACACGGTGCCGTTGAAGAAGCCGTCCTGGGCAAGGGTCACGAAGTTGGCGACCGCCTGCGGTGCCGCTGCACCGTCGAGCTCGATGGCGACCGCGCCACCGTTGAGCGTGAGCGTCCCGGTCCAGGTGCGGGCACCGGCGATGCTGGCGTCGGGCAGGGTGCGCGTGGAGGACGGCGATGCCGACGCCGAGCCGGTGGCGGACGGGGCGGCGCTCGGCTGGTCGTTCGTGACGGCGACGGCCACGCCGACGCCCACAGCCACCAGCAGGACGCCGAGGAGGGAGCCGACGATGACCTGCAGACGGCGGCGACGTGCCTTGTGCTCGGCCTGACGCTGCTGCCACTTCTCGTACCGGCGGCGCTCGTACTCGCGCTCGCGCTTGCTCGACGACACGCATGCTCCTCGACGACGGGCGAGCGGCGAGACTCTGGCCTGCCGCGACGCACTCCTGGACCCCGACAGTCTAGGCAGCCATGACCAGCTGATCGCCACCGCGGCCCGCGTCGAGGTCACGGTCTGGTCTCGACCGGTGGCGCCCGGGCCTCGGCCGTGGTCGGTAGCGTGGCTGCATGGAGCTCCTCACCGTGGTCGCACCCGTGTTCGGCACGAACTGCTACGTGATCGTCGCCGACGACAGCACGTGCGTCATCGTCGACGCCGGCGCAGGGGTCGCACCGGGCGTGCGCCGCCTCGTGGCCGAGCGGGGCCTGACGCCCGTCGCTGTCCTGGCCACGCACGGGCACGCCGACCACACGTGGGACGGTGGCGAGCTCACCTCGGCGTTCGACGTCCCGTTCGTCCTCCACACCGCGGATGCCTACCGCCTGGCGGACCCGTTCGGCACGCTCGGTCCGCTGGGGGCGACCCATGACGAGAATGGGCCGCTCGCCCGCGCCCTGGTCGGCATCGGCGCGGCCCCCGCCACGTACCGCGCGCCCGGCCGGGTCGAGCCGTTCGGCAGCGAGCCCGGCGCGGACGGCCGCACGGCCGACGTCGAGCTCCAGCTCGGCGGCGTACGACTCGTCGCCCGCCACGCGCCCGGCCACACCGAGGGATCGACGCTCTACCTCCTCGACAGCGAGCCGGCGGTCGCGCTCACCGGCGACGTGCTCTTCGCAGGGTCGATCGGTCGCTCCGACCTGCCCGGGGGTGATGCGGCCGTCATGTCCGTCACGCTCCGTGACGTGGTGCGCCATCTCGACCCGCAGACGCTCGTGCTGCCCGGGCACGGGCCGTCGTCCCGGCTCGGCGACGAGCTGCGTGCCAACCCGTACCTGCGCGGGTAGGTCCCCGGGCACCTGGCAGGATGGGGCACCATGGCCCGACCGACCCCTCTGTCCGGATTCCCTGAGTGGCTGCCCGACGGGCGCATCGTCGAGCAGCACGTCCTCGACGTGCTGCGCCGCACCTTCGAGCTCCACGGCTTCGCCGGGATCGAGACGCGTGCGGTCGAGCCGCTCGACCAGCTGCTCCGCAAGGGCGAGACCTCCAAGGAGGTGTACGTCCTGCGCCGTCTCCAGGAGGAGACGGACACGTCGGGGGACGACCGCGCCGGTCAGCTCGGACTGCACTTCGACCTGACGGTGCCCTTCGCGCGGTACGTGCTCGAGAACGCCGGCCACCTCGCGTTCCCGTTCCGCCGCTACCAGATCCAGAAGGTGTGGCGCGGCGAGCGGCCCCAGGACGGGCGCTTCCGCGAGTTCGTGCAGGCGGACATCGACGTGGTCGCCGCGGGGGAGCTCGCGTACCACTACGAGGTCGAGCTGCCGCTCGTCATGGCTGAGGCGCTGGGCGCCCTCGGGTCCATCGGCGTCCCGGCCGTGCGCATCCTCGTCAACAACCGCAAGGTCGCCGAGGGCTTTTACCGCGGCCTCGGGCTTGACGACGTCGACGGGGTGCTGCGCAGCATCGACAAGCTCGACAAGATCGGCGCCGGCGCGGTCGCCGCACTTCTCGTGGCCGAGACCGGCGCGACGGCGGCGCAGGCCGACGCGTGCCTCGCCCTCGCAGCGATCTCGGGGGACGACGACGGCGTCATCGCGCGGGTCCGTGAGCTCGCGACCGCGCACGCCGTGACCTCGGAGCTGCTCGAGGAGGGGCTGGGCGAGCTCGGAGCCCTCCTGCGGGCCGCCGCGACCCGCGCGCCCGGTGTCGTCGTGGCCGACCTGAAGATCGCCCGCGGGCTCGACTACTACACGGGTTCGGTCTACGAGACGCTGCTCGTCGGGCACGAGCAGCTGGGCTCGATCTGCTCGGGCGGACGCTACGACACGCTCGCGTCGGACGGCACGACCACCTACCCCGGGGTCGGGCTGTCGATCGGCGTCTCCCGTCTCGTCTCGCGGCTCCTGGCGGGTGGGCTCGTGCGGGCCACCCGGTCGGTGCCGAGCGCGGTGCTGGTCGCGGTCACCTCCGAGGACCTGCGCCCGGCGTCGGACGCCGTGGCGAGCGCGTTGCGCGCCCGGGGGATCCCCGTGGAGGTCGCGCCCTCGGCGGCGAAGTTCGGCAAGCAGATCCGTCACGCCGACCGGCGCGGCATCCCGTTCGTGTGGTTCGTCGGCGCGCCCGACGAGGACGGCCTCCCGACACCCGACCAGGTCAAGGACATTCGCTCGGGCGACCAGCTGGCGGCCGACGCCGCGACGTGGGAGCCGTCGTCGGACGACTGGTGGCCCAGAGTCGTGCCCGCGACCTGATCGTCGCCGCCGTTGACTAAGATCTCCAGAGCGCCGGTCTCCGCGCGCCCCTGATCGTCCCGGAAGGACTGATTCGTGCTTCGCACCCATACGGCCGGCTCGCTGCGAGCCGAGCACATCGGCACCACCGTCACCCTCACGGGCTGGGTGGACCGGCGCCGGGATCACGGCGGGGTGGCGTTCATCGACCTCCGGGACGCGTCGGGGGTGGCCCAGGTCGTGATCCGCGACGAGTCCGTCGCGCACGGGCTGCGCAACGAGTACGTCCTGCAGGTGACCGGCACGGTCGGCGCCCGCCCGGAGGGCAACGAGAACGCGCATCTGGCCACCGGGGCGATCGAGATCGTCGCCGAGAAGGTCGTCGTGCTCAACGAGTCCGCCCCGCTGCCGTTCCAGGTGTCCTCGGCGCTCGACGAGACGGTCGGCGAGGAGGTCCGGCTGAAGTACCGGTACCTCGACCTGCGTCGTCCGGCACCCGCCCATGCGCTCCGCCTGCGCTCCAAGGTCAACCAGGCTGCGCGGCGCGTGCTCGACGCGCACGACTTCGTCGAGATCGAGACGCCGACCCTGACCCACTCGACCCCCGAGGGCGCCCGCGACTTCGTGGTGCCGGCCCGGCTGTCGCCCGGTTCCTGGTACGCGCTGCCGCAGTCGCCGCAGCTCTTCAAGCAGCTGCTCATGGTCGCCGGCATGGAGCGGTACTACCAGATCGCCCGTTGTTACCGCGACGAGGACTTCCGCGCCGACCGGCAGCCGGAGTTCACCCAGCTCGACGTCGAGATGAGCTTCGTCGAGCAGGACGACGTCATCGAGCTCGGCGAGGAGGTCCTCGTCGCGCTGTGGGACCTCATCGGCTACACGATCCCGACGCCCATCCCGCGCATGACGTTCGCCGACGCGATGGACCGCTTCGGCAGCGACAAGCCCGACCTCCGCTTCGGTCTCGAGCTCGTCGAGATGACCGAGTACTTCACCGACACCCCGTTCCGCGTGTTCCAGGCGCCGTACGTGGGCGCCGTCGTGCAGCCGGGTGGCGCGGCGACGCCCCGCCGCGGCTTCGACGCGTGGCAGGACTGGGCCAAGCAGCGCGGCGCCAAGGGGCTCGCGTACGTGACGGTCTCCGAGGACGGCGAGCTCGCAGGGCCGGTCGCGAAGAACCTCTCCGACGCCGAGCGCGCCGGGCTCGTCGCAGCCGTCGGCGCCAACCCCGGGGACGCTGTGTTCTTCGCCGCCGGCAAGCGCGCCGAGGCCCAGACGCTGCTCGGTGCGGCCCGGCTCGAGATCGGGCGGCGAGGCGGCCTCATCGACCCGGCCGCGTGGGCGTTCGTCTGGATCGTCGACGCACCGCTCTTCAAGCCCACGGGCGAGGACGACGACGTCTCGCTCGGCACCAGCGCCTGGACGGCTGTGCACCACGCGTTCACCTCGCCCACCCCGGAGTGGATCGACACGTTCGAGCAGAACCCCGGTGCTGCGCTCGCCTACGCCTACGACATCGTCTGCAACGGCAACGAGATCGGCGGCGGGTCGATCCGTATCCACCGCCGCGACGTCCAGGAGCGCGTCTTCGGGGTCATGGGCATCGACGAGGCCGAGGCCCAGGAGAAGTTCGGCTTCCTCCTCGACGCCTTCCAGTTCGGCGCGCCGCCGCACGGCGGGATCGCGCTCGGCTGGGACCGCGTCGTCGCGCTGCTGACGGGGTCCGAGTCCATCCGCGACGTCATCGCGTTCCCGAAGTCTGGCGGGGGCTACGACCCGCTGACCGGTGCCCCGGCGCCCATCACGCCCGAGCAGCGCCGCGACGCCGGTGTGGACGCGAAGCCGAAGGTCGTCGCGGTCGCTTCGGAGTAGTGCGCGCCCGTCGGGGCGGGCGGCCTCACCACCGTCGGGGAGGCCGCACCTCGCCCGTGAACGCCTGATGGCGACGGGGCTCGTCGTCGGTGGCGGCCGCACGGTCCACGAGCTCGCCGGAGTCGGGATCGAGCCGCAGCGTGACAGGGCGTGCCGCGAACGAGCGAGCCCACATGCCGCGCAGCACCGGCCACGCCGCTGCGCCGAGGGCGGCCAACGCGAGGAACGGGATCACGGCGAACGGACTGGCGCCGAGCCGTGCCATGCGGTAGCTCAGCCACACGCCGACGAGCAGGAACGATCCCGTCGCGATGCGGGCGCGCCACCGCAGACGCAGGTACGCGACGCGGTCGATCGGCGGTGGCGAGACCACGGTGGCGGATGCCGTCAGTGCGTGATCGCGAGGCGCGCGTACAGCCGACGCAGGAATGGCGGCGACCACCAGTTGCCACGCCCCAGGACGGTCATCGTGGCCGGGACGAGCAGCAGCCGGACGACCGTCGCGTCGATGAGGACCGCGACCGCCAGCGCGAAGCCGACCTCCTTGATGACCAGCAGCTTGCCGGCGACGAAGCCCGCGAAGACCACGATGATGATCGCTGCTGCGGACGTGATGATCCGTCCCGAGCGCTGGAGCCCGAGTCGCACCGCGTCGTCGTTCGAGAGGCCCGAGTCGTGCAGCTCCTTGATCCGCGACAGCAGGAACACCTCGTAGTCCATCGCCAGCCCGAACGCGAAGGCGATGACGAGGACGAGGACGTAGGTCTCGATGCCGCCCGTCGACACGAAGCCGAGCAGGCCGGACAGGTGAGCGTCCTGGAACACCCACACGAGGACCCCCAGCGAGGCAGCGATGGAGATCGCATTCGTCAGCAGCGCCTTGATGGGGATGACGACGGACCCGGTCATGAGGAACAGCAGGACGAGGGTCGCGAGCGCGACGATCGCGACGGCCCAGGGCACCCGCGACATCAGCGACGCCGTGAAGTCGAGCTGTCCGGCGGCCTGGCCGGTGACCCAGACGGGGAACGGCGCGTCGAGCGCGCGCACCTCGGTGACGACGTGCTCCGCCACGGCGCCGCCGGGATCGGTGTCGTCGGGCCGCACCCCGATGACCACGTGCGAGCCGGTCGGCGAGGGCGGGTCGACCGACACGACATCGGCGATGTCGCCGAGCCGGGCGGCCCATGCGGTCGCCGCCTCGAGGGACGTCTGCGCGACCACGATGACCGGCGCGGTCGTCGCCGCCGGGTACTCCCGGGCGAGGAGCTGGACGTAGTCACGCTGGTCGCTGCCGAGCGGCAGCAGCTGGGTCGTGGAGTTGCGCAGCTCGAGGTGGGTCAGCGGCACGGCGAGCACGCCGAGCAGCGCGAGCGCGCCGAGCATGACCCACCACGGGTGGCGCTGCACGCGCCCCGTGAGCCGGGAGAAGACGCCTTCCTCGGACTGCACGTCAGCGGTGCGCGCCAGCAGCGTGCGCAGACCGGGCACGCGTGAGATGAGGCCGGGTCGCACGAGCCGGCGTCCGAAGAGGACGAGCATCGCTGGCACGAGCGTGAGGGCCGTGGCCACCGCGACGACGATCACCGCGACACCCGCTGCGCTGACGGCGCGCAGGATCTGCGGACGGAAGACGAGCAGGCCGGCGATCGAGATCGCGACCGTCAGCGCGGAGAACGTGACGGTGCGCCCGGCCGTCGACATGGTGCGGACGAGGGCGGTCACGACAGCGCCGTCTCCTCGCCGTCGCCTGGCCGCGAGGCCCCCGTCGCCGTCGGTCAGATGGTGCAGCTCCTCGCGGAACCGGGACACGATGAGCAGGCCGTAGTCGATCGAGAGCCCCAGGCCGAGGATCGTCACCACGTTGACGACGGACGAGTCCAGGTCGATGACGTAGGACAGCCCGAGGAGTGCGCCCAGACCGCCCGCGATCGACGCGATCGCACCGACCATCGGCATCGACGCGGCCAGGAAGCCGCCGAAGACCATGATCATCACGAGCAGTGCTGCCGGCAGGGCGATCGTCTCGCCGGTGAGGAGGTCCTTCTCCACCTGGGAGGTGATGGCGTCGAAGATGAGCTTCGCGCCGCCGACCTGCCCGGTCGCCTCCGGGGCCACGGCACGCAGGTCGGACGGGACCTGGTTGAGCCGACGCTCGACCGCGCCCAGCGCAGTGGCCTCGGCGGACGAGCTGAGTCCGGGCGTCAGCTCGACGACGACGAGGAAGCCCTGCTTGTCCTGGGCGATGAGCGGCGCTGCTGCCGGGTTGGCCGCACCGCCGGGAAGGACGAGCGGGTCGATGACCGACGCGACCCCGCCGATCGCCATGAGGTCGGTGCGTGCCGCGGTCAGGGCGTCGCCCAGACCGGCGGTCGACGGGTCGACGTTCTGCACCGCGAGCGTGAGGGACGCACCGCTCGTGCTCGCGTCGCGCAGGATGCCGTTGGCGGTCGCGCTCTGCGAGCCAGGCACGGAAGGCTCCCCGGTCGACAACCGGTCGAACAGGTTCTCGCCCTGGACCCCGAACAGCGCAAGCCCGAACCCCAGCACGGTGATGACGAGCCACGCGAGAAGGGCGCGACGGGGATGATGGGCGACTGCGCGACCTAGGCTCTCGAACACGCTGATCAGCATCCCAGCACTCCGGGCCGCCGCGCACACCCAACGAGGGCGAAGAGTTCCCTGGGCGGTGCGTAGGCTCGACGCATGGACCTGTTCGACACCGTGAGCTCGACGGCGCAGGGGCTCCCAGTCGCGTCGGCTGGCTCGCCGCTCGCGGTCCGGATGCGCCCCAGGACTGTCGAGGAGGTCGCCGGGCAGGCGCACCTGCTGGTGCCAGGTTCCCCCCTGCGGCGACTCGTCGAGCCCGGCGATGCGAACGCGCGCCGGGCCGCCCCGACGTCGGTCGTCCTGTGGGGACCGCCGGGGACAGGAAAGACGACGCTCGCTTACCTCATCGCCGCGACGTCGGGGCGCCGGTTCGTCGAGCTGTCCGCCGTCACCGCCGGGGTCAAGGACGTCCGCGCGGTGATCGAGGACGCGCGTCGCAGGCTGGCGACCGATGGCGGCGAGACCGTCCTGTTCATCGACGAGGTGCACCGGTTCACCAAGGCCCAGCAGGACGCGCTGCTGCCGAGCGTCGAGAACCGGTGGGTGACCCTCGTGGCGGCGACGACCGAGAACCCGAGCTTCTCGGTCAACTCCCCGCTCCTGTCGCGGTCGCTGCTGCTGACGCTCCAGCCTCTCGGTGTCGAGGACGTGCGCCTGCTCGTGCGTCGGGCGATCGAGGACGAGCGCGGGTTCGGTGGCACCGTGGCGCTGACCGAGGACGCCGAGAAACACCTGCTGCGGCTGGCCGGGGGAGATGCGCGCAAGGCGCTGACGATCCTCGAGGCCGCGACGGGCGCCGCGCTGACCGGCCCGTTCGACGACGCGTCGGGCACGACCCCGGTGGTCATCGACCTGGAGACGGTGGAGCGCGCGATCGACGTGGCAGCCGTCCGGTACGACCGGGACGGCGACCAGCACTACGACGTCATCAGCGCGTTCATCAAGTCGATGCGCGGCTCCGACGTCGACGCCGCGCTGCACTACCTCGCGCGGATGGTCGCGGCGGGGGAGGACCCGCGGTTCATCGCGCGGCGCATCGTCATCGCGGCGGCCGAGGAGGTCGGGATGGCCGACCCGAGCGCGCTCCAGACAGCGGTCGCAGCGGCCCAGGCCGTGGCGCTCATCGGCATGCCGGAGGCGCGGATCATCCTGGCGGAGGCCGTCGTGCACGTGACGACCGCGCCGAAGTCGAACGCGTCCTACCGGGGGATCGACGCCGCGCTGGCCGACGTGCGCGCCGGTCGCATCGGCACCGTCCCGATGCACCTGCGTGACGCCCACTACGCCGGTGCACGCCCGCTGGGGCACGGTCAGGACTACCGGTACGCGCACGACGAGCCCCACGCGGTCGCCGCGCAGCAGTACCTGCCTGACGAGCTCGTCGGCACGCGCTACTACACGCCGTCGGACCGCGGCCACGAACGCCTCGTCGCGGAGCGGTTGGACCGCATCCGCGCGATCCTCTCCTCCGGCGATTCCCACACCCCGACCACGGAGCGCTGAGCGCACGAGCGGCGACCAAGGGCATCGCGCCGGCCCGGGTTCGGCCGACGCCCACGAGACGGTATGATCGGGAAGTTGCCTGGCGAGTGATGGGCGTGCGCGAGCACGGACATGCCGGTCGGGTGACCACCTGGGGCCTCAGCCGCCGCGATCTGCACGCCGGGATCGCACCATGGTCGGCCCCACGCCCGCCGGATACCTCCGCGTCCGGGTGTGACGTCTACAACGACAGGAAGTTCCTCTGTGAGCAGTGTGACCCGTGCACGTCGCCAGGTGCGCCTTTCGCGCGCCCTCGGCCTCGCGCTGACGCCCAAGGCTGTCAAGCACTTCGAGAAGCGTCCCTACCCGCCCGGCGAGCACGGCCGCGCGCGTCGCCGCACCGAGTCGGACTACGCGGTCCGCCTGCGGGAGAAGCAGCGCCTGCGTGCCCAGTACGGCATCCGCGAGAAGCAGCTCGCCCGTGCGTTCGAGGACGCCCGCAAGGCCCCGGGCCTGACCGGTGAGGCGCTCGTCGAGAACCTCGAGACGCGTCTCGACGCGCTCGTCCTGCGTTCCGGCTTCGCCCGCACGATCCTCCAGGCCCGCCAGGTCGTCGTGCACCGCCACATGCTCGTCGACGGCAAGATCGTGGACCGCCCGTCGTTCCGCGTGAAGCCGGGCCAGACCATCCAGGTCAAGCCCAAGAGCCAGGCGACCGTGCCGTTCCAGGTCGCCGCCGCCGGTGCCCACCGCGACGTGCTCCCGGCCGTCCCGGGCTACCTCGAGGTCAAGCTTGAGAAGCTCAGCTCGGTCCTGGTGCGTCACCCGAAGCGCGCCGAGGTCCCCGTGACCTGCGAGGTCCAGCTCGTCGTCGAGTACTACGCCCGCTGACGCGAGCGACTGGAGCTACCGCAACGCCCCGTGTGCGCCGCCTGCGGCGGGCACGGGGCGTTGCGCTGTCCAGGTAGTGTCGGGAGAGGTGATCCGTGGCCACGGATCGGGGAAGGACGGGACATGTCGGTCGGAGACGTCGCGGGACTCATCGCGGCGATCGCATTCGTGCTGCTCGTCGGATTCCTCGCGCTGCCGTTGGTCAAGCTCGGCCGCGTGCTCGACGAGGCGCGCGTCTCGGTCAAGGAGCTGACCGACCACACGGTGCCCGTGCTCGATGAGGCCGCCTCGGCCGTCGCCTCGACCAACGTCCAGATCGAGCGGGTGGATGCGATCACGTCGTCGGCGGCGCAGGTCTCTGAGAACGTGTCCGCGCTCACGTCTCTGTTCGCCGCCACCGTCGGTTCCCCGATGATCAAGGTCGCCGCGTTCTCGTACGGCGTTCGGCGCGCCCTGTCCGGACTGGGCGCGGCCGCCCGCGCATCGAGGAGCAAGCGATGAAGCGCCTCGTGTGGATCGCGATCGGGGCTGCGGTCACCGTCGTCGTGATCCGCAAGGGTGCCGAGCTGAGCGAGCGCTATCTCCCCGCGGGCGCTCGTGACGCCGCCGGGACGGTTGGTCGGGTCGCGAGCGCCGCCCGGACCGTCAAGACCGAGTTCCTTGCCGGTATCGCCGAGCGCGAGGTCGAGCTGCGCCACGACCTGATCGGCGACGTCGACGTCGAGGCCCTCCGCTCCGAGCGCGCTCGGGACCGCGCGGACCGCACTCACGCTCCCCGAGCCACCCGCGCCGGCCGCGGGTGGGCGGACGGACCGACCGAGGACCCTGAGGACGACGGCGACGACGGCCTCCCGTACTCGTTCTTCTGAACCTCGCTCCACCAGCACCCCGACACCCAGTACGCAGACCCACCCGCGACCGGCGGACGACGCAGGTCACCCCAGCACAGACGAACACCGAGGACATCATGCTTACCGCCGAGATCCGCCAGCGTTGGCTCGACTACTTCGAGGGCCACGGGCACACCGTCGTCCCGTCGGCCCCGCTCATCTCGCCCGACCCCTCGACGCTGTTCGTCATCGCGGGCATGGTGCCGTTCATCCCGTACATGCTCGGCGAGCAGACGGCCCCGTGGCCGCGCGCGACGAGCGTGCAGAAGTGCGTGCGCACCCTCGACATCGAGGAGGTCGGGAAGACGACCCGGCACGGCACGTTCTTCCAGATGAACGGCAACTTCTCGTTCGGCGACTACTTCAAGGAAGGCGCGATCACCTACGCGTGGGAGCTCATCACGGGCTCGCAGGCCGACGGCGGGTACGGCTTCGACCCCGACACGATCTGGGTGACGGTCTTCCACGACGACGACGAGGCGGCCCTGCTCTGGAAGAAGATCGCCGGGCTGCCCGACGAGCGCATCCAGCGCCGCGGCATGAAGGACAACTTCTGGTCCACGGGCGCCCGCGGGCCCGCCGGCCCGTGCTCCGAGATCTATGTCGACCGCGGCCCGGCCTACGGCCTCGAGGGCGGGCCGATCGTCGACGAGGACCGGTACATCGAGATCTGGAACCTCGTCTTCATGCAGTACGAGCGCGGCGACGGCGGTGGCAAGGAGTCGTTCCCGATCCTGGGTGACCTCAAGCAGCGCAACATCGACACCGGCATGGGACTCGAGCGCGTCGCGTACCTCATGCAGGGCGTCGACAACATGTACGAGATCGACCAGGTGTTCCCGGTCATCCAGGCCGCGCAGGAGCTCTCGGGTCGCCGGTACGGCGCCGACCACGCGGACGACATCCGGATGCGCGTCGTCGCCGACCACGTGCGCAGCGGCCTGATGCTCATGAGTGACGGTGTGACCCCGTCGAACGAAGGACGCGGCTACGTGCTCCGTCGGCTCCTGCGCCGCTCGGTGCGCGCGATGCGGCTGCTCGGCGTCGAGGACCTCGCGCTCCCGTCGCTGCTTCCGGCGAGCCGGGACGCCATGAGCCCGTCCTACCCGGAGCTCGCGGCGAACTTCGAGCGTCTGAGCGCGATCGCGTACAACGAGGAGGACGCGTTCCGGCGCACCCTTGTCGCCGGCACGACGATCCTCGACACGGCCGTGCAGGCAGTCAAGGCCGCGCCGACCGCTGCGGCATCGACCCCCGTCCTGTCCGGCGAGAAGGCCTTCCAGCTCCACGACACCTACGGCTTCCCCATCGATCTGACTCTCGAGATGGCGGCGGAGCAGGGCGTCGAGGTCGACGAGACCGCGTTCCGCTCGCTCATGCAGGCGCAACGCGACCGGGCGCGGTCGGACACGCTCGCGAAGCGTGCCGGGCGTGCGGACACCACGGCGTACCAGCAGCTCAAGGCCGAGCTCAGCACCGACACGGCCGGCCCGGTCGAGTTCCTCGGGTACACGGAGGCGACGGCGCGCTCGCGCGTCGTGGGCCTTCTGGTGGACGGGGTCCCGGCTCCGGCTGCGACGGCGCCGGCCGACGTCGAGATCGTGCTCGACCGCACGCCGTTCTATGCCGAGGGCGGCGGGCAGCTCGCCGACCAGGGCACGATCCTGCTCGACGGCGGCGCGCGCATCGAGGTCGACGACGTCCAGGCGCCCGTCAAGGGCCTGTCGGTGCACCACGGCCGCCTGGTCGACGGCACCGTGACCTTCGGCGAGTCGGGCACCGCGACGATCGACGTCTTCCGCCGCAAGGCGATCAGCCGCGCCCACACGGCGACGCACATGATCCACAAGGCCCTGCACGAGTCGCTCGGCGAGACGGCGACCCAGGCCGGCTCCGAGAACGCCCCCAGCCGGATCCGCTTCGACTTCCGGTCGGGCTCCGCCGTGCCCGGCGGCGTCCTGGCCGAGATCGAGGAGCGGGTCAACACCCAGCTCGCGGAGAACCTCGACGTCACCGACGAGGTCATGCCGATCACCGAGGCGCGTGCCCTGGGCGCGATGGCGCTGTTCGGGGAGAAGTACGGCGACCGTGTGCGGGTCGTCTCGATCGGCGGCGACTGGTCGCGGGAGCTGTGTGCCGGGACCCACGTGCGCCGCTCGGGCCAGCTCGGTCTCGTGACGCTCCTCGGCGAGTCCTCGATCGGCTCCGGTGTGCGCCGCGTCGACGCGCTGGTCGGCGACGGCGCCTACGGGTTCCAGGCCAAGGAGCACGCGCTCGTCGGGCAGCTGTCCGGCCTTCTCGGCGCGCGTCCCGACGAGCTGAGCGACCGGGTCTCGACTCTCCTGACGCGGCTCAAGGACTCGGAGAAGGAGCTCGGCGCACTCCGGCAGGCGCAGGCGCTCGCCGGGGCGGGAGCCCTGGCCGACGGCGCCGTGGACGCCGGTGGAGTCAAGGTCGTGACGCACGACGCGGGTGACATCGGCTCGGCCGACGACCTGCGCACGGTCGTCCTGGACGTGCGCGCCCGGCTGGGCGAGTCGGCGCCGGTCGTCGTCGCCATCGGAGGCGTTCACAAGGGCCGTCCGCTCGTCGTCGTCGCGACGAACGCCGCAGCCCGTGAGCGCGGCGTTCGCGCCGGGGCGCTGGTCAAGGTCGCCTCGAGCGTGCTCGGTGGTGGCGGTGGCGGCAAGGACGACCTGGCTCAGGGCGGTGGCACCGACGCGACCCGTCTCGGCGAGGCGCTCGACGGCATCCGCACGGCGATCGGCGCGGCAGCCTGAGGTGCCGGGTCTGACTGTCTCCCGAGGACCTCGGCTCGCGGTCGACGTGGGCAGCGTCCGCGTCGGACTGGCGACCAGCGATCCTGACGGCCTGATCGCGACGCCCGTCGACACCCTGGCGCGGGACACGGCGCGGCCCGGCCCGGGTCGGTTCCCTTCGGACGTGGCGCGGATCGTGACGGAGGTGCGTGAGCGGGGTGCAGCTGCTGTGTACGTCGGGCTGCCTCGACATCTTTCGGGCCACGAAGGGGCGTCATCGGCCTCGGCACGTGGGTACGCTGTGACGTTGGCGCAGGCGGTTGCACCCGTGGGGGTGTGGCTCGTCGATGAGCGGATGAGCACGGTGACCGCCCATCAAGCGCTGCATGCGTCCGGCAGGTCCGGGCGCCACCACCGGCAGGTCATCGATCAAGCGGCCGCGGTGGTGATCCTGCAGGCCGCGCTGGATGCGGAACGTGCGACCGGGCGGCGATCCGGTGAACGGGTCGAGGTCGACCCCGGCACTCCGGACCAGCGCGAGGGGGGCTGCGGGGCCGACGACTCGACGACCCAGGGCCGCATCGCCCATGACCTGCACGACGGAACGGAGGGACGACCCGATGAGTGATCTCTTCCTCGGGGCCCCGGCTCACCACCAGGAGGAGCCCCTGCCGTCCCGCCGGGCCCACCAGCGGGGCAAGGCACGCAAGGCCAAGGAACGCCGCAGCCGTCGCCGCCGGAGCCTGGTGGTTCTGCTCATGGCTCTCGCGCTCGTCGGCGGGGCGGCGTACGTCGTCGTCAGCGTGCTCGGCATCGACTTCTCCTCGACGAGCTCCCAGAAGGCCGTCACGGACTACCCGGGCCCGGGCCAGGGCTCGGTGGACGTCGTCGTCGCGACCGGCGACAGCGGCGCAGCGATCGGCGCGACGCTCCAGAAGGCGGATGTCGTCGCCACCGCGGGCGCCTTCACGAAGGCGTTCAACGCGAACCCTGCCGCGGCGTCGATCCAGCCCGGGACGTACCGGCTCTTCATGCAGATGAAGGCGTCGGACGCCGTCTCTGCGCTGCTGAACCCGGCGAGCCGAGTCTCGTTCAAGGTCACGATCCAGGAGGGTCTCTCGGTCAAGGAGATCCTCGCCAAGATCTCCACCGCGACCGGGATCCCCGCGGCAGACCTCGACGCGGCCGCGGCTGACACCGCCGCTCTGGGGCTGCCGGCGGAGGCCGGTGGTCAGCTCGAGGGCTGGCTGTTCCCGCTCACGTACCAGGTCGAGCCCGGTGCGACGGCGAGCTCGGTGCTCACGCCGATGGTGGCCAAGACCGTCGAGGTGCTCACCGCCAAGCAGGTCCCGCAGGCGAAGTGGGAGGACACGCTCATCCGCGCCTCGCTCGTCGAGGAGGAGGGCAAGTCGCCCGAGGACCGCGCGAAGATCGCCCAGGCGATCCAGAACCGGCTCGACATCGACATGCGCCTGCAGATCGACGCATCTCTCGCGTACGGGCTGGGTCGGCCAGGCACCTCGCTGACGAACGACGACAAGCTGGTCGACAACCCGTTCAACCTCGAGAACCGGGTCGGTCTGCCGCCGTACCCGATCGCGTCGCCGAGCGAGGTGTCGATCGATGCGGTCCTCAACCCGACGCCAGGAGACTGGCTGTTCTGGACAGCGGTCAACCTCGACACGGGTGAGACCAAGTTCGCCACGACGCTTGCTGAGCACAACGTGAACGTCGCCGAGCTGAGGGCGTGGCAGAAGGCCAACGGGAAGTGACCGACGTGCGCGGTGGACGGCGTGCCGCCGTCCTCGGGCACCCGATCGCGCACTCGCTCTCGCCGGTGCTGCACCGTGCCGCCTACGCCGCGCTCGGCCTGGACACGTGGCGGTACGACGCCGTGGACGTCACGGAGGAGCAGCTGCCGGCATTCCTCGAGTCGCTGACGGGGGAGTGGGCCGGGCTCAGCCTGACGATGCCGCTCAAGCAGACGGTCATCGGGCTGCTCGACCACATCGAGCCGCTCGCCGAGGTCGTCGGTGCCGTCAACACCGTGCTGGTCCAGGCCGGGCGCGGCCGCCCGGTGCTCACCGGCGCCAACACCGACGTGTACGGGATCGTCACTGCGCTGGCGGAGACGCTCACCACCGGCCCCGTCGCGTCGGCCCGGCGAACCGCCGCGGTGCTCGGCGGTGGTGCGACCGCCGCCTCGACGCTCGCAGCGCTCGCGCAGCTCGGGTGCACGACGCCCGTCGTGTACGTGCGCTCGCTCGGACGGATCGGTGGGCTCATGCGCGCCGCCCACCGGATGGGAGTCGAACCGCGGTACGTGAGCTCGGACACCGCCGCTCACGAGATCACGTCCGCCGACCTCGTCGTCTCGACGCTGCCCCCGCACGCCGCCGACGTCCTCGCGACGCAGATCGCCGCGCGGGCCTCCGAGCACGGCGCCGTCGCACCGACCGGGGTGCTCCTCGATGTCGCCTACGACCCGCGCCCGACTGCCCTCGCGGCCGCGTGGGCGCGCGCCGGGGGCCCCGTCGTCGGCGGTGAACGCATGCTGCTGCACCAGGCCGCCGAGCAGGTGCGGCTCATGACGGGTCGCCCCGGGCCCGTCGACGCCATGGCGGCCGCGCTGGCCGACGCGCTCGAGCAGGTCGACGCCCAGGCAGACCCCGCACCGCGCGCCTGACGAAATCCATCCGGCGAAACACGCCGCGGATCCTTACCCTCACCCGTTCGCGTGCCGATCTGGTTGATGGCACCTGTGCGGTCGGAGCACAGCACCGTGACGAGAGGACCCACCGTGAAGGCACTGGGCGAGATCCTGCTGGACGAGGGGCTGGTCACCGAGGGTCAGCTCATGGCGGCGCTGGACGAGCAGGTGGCACGCGGGCAGTCGCTGGGCCGCACCCTCGTCGAGATCGGGGTCCTGTCCGAGGGTCAGCTCGTGGCGGCGCTCGCGCGGCAGGTCGGCATGGAGTTCATCGACCTCGACGACTACCCGGTGGACCGCATGGCGGTCGCGACCGTCCCCGCCGCGCTGTGCCGGCGCTACACGGTGCTGCCGATCGCGATCCAGAACGGCACGCTGATCCTCGCCACGGCCGACCCCGGCAACGTCGTCGCGGTCGACGACGTCCGGACGATGTCGCGGATGCCCGTGACGCCCGTCGTCGCGACGTTCGAGAACCTCGCGCGGGCGATCGACCGGTACTGCCGCTCGGACGGCGAGATGGAGGACCTGTCCTCGGCGTTCGAGGAGGAGGCCTCGCTCGCCGAGGCGGAGGCCGCGAAGGTCGGCGAGTACGTCGACGACGACGCGCCGATCGTCCGCTATGTCAACCTGCTCGTGAGCCAGGCCATCACCGACCGAGCGTCCGACATCCACATCGAGCCGGCCGAGCACGACCTGCGCGTGCGGTACCGGATCGACGGCGTGCTCCACGAGATGCAGCGGTCGCCCAAGCAGATCCAGGGCGGCGTGATCAGCCGCGTGAAGATCCTCTCGGACATCGACATCGCGGAGAAGCGCAAGCCGCAGGACGGCCGCATGTCCGTCGTGCACAACGGCCGGAAGATCGACCTCCGCGTCGCGACGCTCCCCACGGTGTGGGGCGAGAAGATCGTCATGCGAATCCTCGACAACTCCACGGCGAGCCTCGACCTGCGGGACCTGTCGTTCCTCGACGACAACTACGAGACGTATCACGAGTCGTTCACCAAGCCCTACGGGATGATCCTGGTGACGGGGCCGACGGGGTCGGGCAAGTCGACGACCCTCTACGCGACCCTCAACGCCGTCTCACGCCCCGAGATCAACGTCATCACGGTCGAGGACCCGGTCGAGTACCGACTCGACGGGATCAACCAGGTCCAGGTCAACCCCAAGGCCGGCCTGACGTTCGCGAGTGCGCTGCGCTCGATCCTGCGGTCCGACCCCGACGTCGTCCTCATCGGTGAGGTCCGCGACCACGAGACTGCCCAGATCGCGATCGAGGCCGCCCTCACCGGCCACCTCGTCCTGTCCACGCTGCACACCAACGACGCACCCTCGGCCATCACGCGTCTCATCGAGATGGGCATCGAGCCCTTCCTCGTCGGCTCGGCGCTCGACGCCATCGTCGCTCAGCGGCTCGCCCGCAAGCTCTGCGACAAGTGCAAGGAGCCGTACGAGCCGACAGAGGTCGAGCTCGTGGGCGCCCGCTTCCCATGGATGCCGGGGGAGGAGATGCCGATCCTCTACCGTCCGGTCGGGTGCGCGACGTGCTCCAAGACGGGCTACCGCGGGCGTATCGCGCTGCACGAGGTGATGCGCGTGTCGGAGGAGATCGAGCGTCTCGCCGTGTCGCACGCCTCGGCCGCAGAGATCGCCCTCATGGCGCGCAAGCAGGGCATGGTCCAGCTCCGCGACGACGGCTGGATCAAGGTCGTCATGGGCCAGACCTCGATCGAGGAGATCCTGCGCGTCGTGGCCTGAGTCCTGCGTGACCCGTTCCCCGGAAATCGCTCAAGGCTGGGCGGAACCGGACCGATGAATGCTCATGGGTGTGCCCGGCCCGCCGTCGGCGGCGCGGCACCACCCAGGACGCGTGTGCGACGACGTGGAGGCTGAACCGTGAGCGACCCATACCAGGCCCCGAATGGGGAACCGACCCGGCCGCTGCCGCCCTACCGGCCCGCCGGTCCCCAGGTCGGCGCTGTGCCCGACCGGCCGACCCAGCCGGTGTACTCGCCTGTGCCGTCGCAGAGCACCGGTGCGGTGCCCCCGCAGCTCCGCGCGCCGGTCGCCAACCCCCAGCCGGCCGCGACGGCCTACACGCCGACGATTTCTCCCGCGAACGGCAGCGCACAGGTTCCCCCGCCCGCGCCCGCCGCTCGGCGACCGGAGCCGACGGCGCCCCCCGCTCCACCCACGCCCCACGCACCGCCAGCGGGTCGCGATCGCGCCGCCCGCATCGGCATGGCGCAGGAGGCCCACCCGGACGATCTGCCGCTCGACGAGGCACTCATCGCCATGGTCAAGGCCGGTGCGTCTGACCTGCACCTGACGACCGGCGCGCCGCCCATGATCCGCAAGAGCGGTTCACTCAAGGCGCTCGAGGGCTTCGCGATCCTCAACGGCGAGGCTCTCCAGCGCAGCATCTACGCAATCTTGACCCAGAAGCAGCGTGAGAAGTTCGAGGACGAGCTCGAGCTCGACTTCGCCTACGCGGTGCGCGGTGTGGCCCGGTTCCGGGTCAACCTCTACCAGCAGCGCGACTCGATCGGCGCGGCCTTCCGCGTCATCCCGTACGAGATCAAGGCGCTCGAGGACCTCGGCGTGCCGCCGGTCGTCGGGACGTTCGCCGGGCTGCCGCGTGGGTTGGTCCTTGTCACAGGCCCGACGGGCTCCGGCAAGTCCACGACGCTCGCCGCGATCGTCGACCTCGCAAACCGGACCCGCGAAGACCACATCATGACGGTCGAGGACCCGATCGAGTTCCTCCACCGGCACAAGAAGTCGCTCATCAACCAGCGTGAGGTCGGCGCCGACACGCACTCGTTCGCCGCCGCGCTCAAGCACGTGCTGCGCCAGGACCCCGACATCATCCTGGTGGGCGAGATGCGTGACCTCGAGACGATCTCCGTGGCCCTGACGGCGGCCGAGACCGGTCACCTCGTCTTCGCGACGCTGCACACGTCGGACGCCGCGCAGACGATCGACCGGATCATCGACGTGTTCCCGTCCCACCAGCAGTCGCAGATCCGCACCCAGCTCGCCGCCGCGCTCCAGGGCGTCGTCTGCCAGACGCTCTGCAAGCGCGCCGACTCACCCGAACGCGTGGTGGCGACCGAGGTGCTCATCGCGACCCCCGCGATCCGCAACCTCATCCGCGAGGGCAAGACGCACCAGATCTACTCGTCGATGCAGGCCGGCGCCCAGCTCGGCATGCACACCCTCGACCAGCACCTCGCCGAGCTCGTCAAGGTCGGCAAGATCTCGTACGAGACCGGCCTCGAGAAGTGCCAGCACATCGAGGACTTCAACCGGCTCACCGGGCGGTTCTCCGGCGGGTCGCAGGGCGCCGCGGGCGTCGGCGGCATGCAGGCTCTCGGAGGCGCTCAGGGCCTCGGGATGCAGGCGTTCTGATGGCCACCGACACGAAGGTCTTCGAGTACGCGGTCCGCGACCGCACCGGCAGCCTCGTCAAGGGACGCATCGAGGCGAACAACCAGGCCGCGGTCGCCGGTCGGCTCAAGGGGATGGGCCTCGCGCCCGTCTCCATCGCCGAGGTCAAGAACACCGGGATGAGTCGCGAGATCTCGATCCCCGGTTTCGGGGAGAAGATCACCCTCAAGGACCTCGCGATCATGGCGCGTCAGCTCGCGACCATGATCAACGCAGGCCTCTCACTGATCCGGGCCCTCGCGATCCTCGCGGACCAGACGGAGTCGAAGCCTCTCGCCAAGGTCCTCGCGCAGGTGCGCAACGATGTCGAGACCGGCATCTCGTTCTCCGCGGCGCTCAGCAAGCACGCCGCGGTGTTTCCGCCACTCATGATCAACATGGTGAAGGCCGGCGAGGTCGGCGGGTTCCTCGACCAGGTGCTCCTCTCGGTTGCGGAGAACTTCGAGGCCGAGGTCAAGCTGCATGGCAAGATCAAGTCGGCCATGACCTACCCGGTGGTCGTCTTCGTTATCGCGATCCTCGCGACCATCGGCATGCTGCTGTTCATCGTTCCGGTGTTCGCCACGATGTTCACCACCCTCGGCGGGACTCTGCCGTTGCCGACCCGCATCCTCATGATGATGTCGACGGTCATGAAGTGGACAGTCATCCCGTTCGTCATTGCCTTGGCCGTCTTCGCTGCCTGGTGGCGCAAGCACAAGAACGACCATGGGGTTCGCACACGGGTCGATCCGTGGAAACTGAAGGCACCCGTCTTCGGCCAGCTGTTCCAGAAGATCGCCGTCTCACGGTTCACCCGCAACTTCGGCACGATGATCCACGCGGGCGTGCCGATTCTTCAGGCGCTTGACATCGTTGGCGAGACGAGCGGCAATGTCGTGATTGAGAACGCGTCGAAGGCAGTCGGGGAGTCCGTGCGGCGTGGCGAGTCACTGACTGGTCCCCTCTCGCAGCACCCCGTGTTCCCGCCCATGGTCGTCCAGATGATGTCCGTGGGTGAAGACACAGGAGCGCTCGACACCATGCTTGACAAGATCGCCGACTTCTACGACCAAGAGGTCGAGGCGACGACCGATCAGCTCACAAGCCTCATCGAGCCGATCATGATAGTCGTGATCGGAGCCATCATCGGGTCGATGATCATCGCCATGTACATGCCGATCTTCGGCGTCTTCGACCTGATCAAGTAGCGGCGATCCGGCGGCCGATCTCCTGACCGTTGGGCTGACCGGGTGAATTCCGCGTCACAGCGACCCGGAGCCTCAAGGGTGCGACCGTCGTCACCGATGAAGTCGGTGCAGCACCCTGATCCGGCTCCTGGCCGGCACTGAAGTAGAAGTCAACCTCATCAGCACACCTCGAACGGGAGCACTCACGTGATCGCTCGTATTCAGAAGTCCATGAAGGAGAAGGACCAGGGCTTCACCCTGATCGAGCTCCTTGTCGTCATGATCATCATCGGCATCCTCGCGGCCATCGCGATCCCGGTCTTCCTCAACCAGCGCAAGAAGGCTGCCGAGACCGCAGCCAAGGCGGACGTGAGCACCATCGGCAAGGAGATCGCGGCGTACTACGTCGATGGAACGCTTCCGCTGACGCTCACTGTCACGGCAGCAGCAGTGACTCCGCCCGTGTGGACGCTCGCAGATGCTGGAACACCCGTCTACACCACGAGCGGCAAGCTCTCGGGGAAGAACACCACAAGCGGCACGGTCACGGATGGCACCAACTTCTGCGTGCAGGTCGACCCGGGCGCCTCCATCGCTGGCGCAGGTATCTGGAGCTACAACCAGGATGGGCTCAAGAAGGGCGCCTGCTAGTAGTCGTAGTAGTCACACCGCGCCGTCATGGTGGAGCGGATGCCGTAGCGCATCTGCTCCACCATGGCGCGTTGGCGATATCCGGACCACGTTGGGAGGAGGACAGATGAGACGCTCCGTGAGCACCGTCAGGGACCTAGGTGACGACGGGTTCACCCTCATCGAGATCATCCTCGCCATGTTCATCGTTGTCGCAGTGATGACCACGGTGCTCGGCCTCGTGGTCTCAGCGCTCGGAACGCTGGCCCAGTCCCGACAGCGACAGTCCGGATCAGCTCTCGCGACAGAGGCGATCGAGTCCCTTCGCGCGTTGCCGTATGCGACGGTGACCGCCGGCGCACCTGGCGGGTGCAACACTTCCCTCGGACTGGCGGCCACGAGCACGTACGTGACCACCGTCGGCCTCGCCCAGACATTCACGCCCCCTGCAACCGTCCTTTCGGTCCCGGCAGAAGTCCTCGTGGTGAACAGCCAGTCGCCGTGCCAGCGCACCACTGTGCAGGGCAACACGACCTACACGGTCCGGCAGTACGTGACGCAGTCGACCACTACTGATGCGTACAACCTGACGTCGATCGCGAGCTGGACGAAGCACGGCGGCGCCACCACCTACTCGGCGGAGCGATCGACAACCTTCTCGCCGGGCGGCTGCCTGGTGAGCACCCTGCACCCCTTCTCAGGCCCCTGTCAGTCTGCGTTCTCGGGGCGCGCGGGGTCGGACTCCTTCAATCTGACCGTCACGCAGCTCGACCCGACTGACACTTCGATCGTCGGCCCGCTCATCGGGAGCCTCGGACTCCCCGCTGTCAGCAGCAGCCTTGAGGTCGAGCAGACCGTCGCACTGATGTCGACTGGTATTGGAGCAGGCGCTCAGGATGCTCTCGGTTCCGGGGTGGTGACGAGCAGGGTTCTCGAAGCGAACAGCGACCCGACCTCGGGAAGCACCCGGAACTACTCACAGAGCTACACGATCGCAGGCGGGTCATTGAGTCCGACGCCGGCTGCGTTCTCTGCCTCGTCGTCGAGCGCCAGCCTCAACGGTGATGTCGCGGCGAGCGGCGCGGTGTGCACGTTGCCGACGGCCACCGGCACCGTGCAGATTGCCACAGGTCCTGCTGGAGAGTTCCGCCCCTGCAGCGCTGCCACGATCTCGGGCCCCGGCAACGCCACGGCGACCCTCTCCTCGAACGCGTTGCTCACGGCGTCGGGGATCTCCGGCTCGGCAGGAGCGGCGAATGTCGTCGGTGTGTCGACGCCTGGAATCTGCGGCGCTGCGGCACCGGGGTGCGCCCACTCGTCGGTGAAGCGAGCGGTCGACGTCCTGACGTTTGCTCCTGTCGTTGGCCCTTCCGGACTCTGGGAGATCTCGAACCTCAAAGAGTTCGCGGTCTCCGAGGCGGGTGCCTCCGCGACTTCACCGCCCGCGACGCGTTCAGGGACGCTCAAGCTCTGGAACGGGACGGCGTACGCGCCGCTGGTCACGCTCTCCGGGACCACCGAAGGGACCTGGACCTGGGGGACGGCGGCGGGTTCGACATATCCACCTATCACGGTGGGCACGACGACGATCTCCGGGAGCCTGACGATCACCCGAGCCGGATCGACTGCCAGCGGGCCCGCCAACTGCCTGGCATCCGCCTGCGTCTCCACCCAGAAGAGCGGGTCCATCGCCGGGTCTTTCCAGGTGACGTCTCCAGGCAGCGCTTATCGGGTGGACCTGGCACTCGGCGGCGTCTCGGCCATCTCCGCATACCAGGCGGCTCCAGTTGGCTAACCAGAGCGGTCGCGCCAAGAGCGACCAAGGGACAACACTCGTCGAGCTGCTCGTCTCGATGACGATCTTCACCATCGTCATCACCATCGTCATGGGTGCTCTCATCACGCTCATGACCGTTAGCAACGGCGCCTTCAACCGGGCGGATGCGCAGAGCGAGATCCGGGTGGGTCTCGCTGACATCAGCAAGCAGATGCGTTCAGGCAACGTCTTGTTCAGTCCCAAGGACGAGCCCACCGCGGTCCTCTCATGCATCAAGGCGGCAGACGGCACGGACCGTGGCAGTTGCATGCGGATCTTCACCCAGACCAACGGAATCTCTCGGTGCGTCCAGTGGCAGGTCCTCGAGGTTTCTCCTGGCGGCAACGGCAAGGCGATCCTTCGGACCAGAAACTGGGACCCGCTCTGGTCCACGTCGAACGACGTGACACCATGGCGCACCGTCGCTCGTGGCCTGACGCTCGATGCCACGAATCCACCATTCGAGCTCCAAGGGGCGGCGACGCCCTACGACCGCCGACTCCTGGATGTCGGCCTGAAGTCGTACGACGCGGACAGGGACATCAACGTGTCCATCGCTTCCTCGATCTCGGGGCGCAACACGAGCTACGGCTACGACACAGGACGGTGCGAGCCCGTTCCCTCAGAAGGTTGGACGCCGTGAAGCCCCTCCGTGCACAGGCAGTCTGGTCGAACGCCCGCGGCTCTGACCGCGAGGCGGGTATCGCGATGGTGATCGCCGTTGCGGTGATCATGCTCGTCTCGGCCGTGGTGGCGACCATCCTCGTGCTCGTCCTGCGGGAGAACGGTCTGTCTGGCCGGGAGCGGCAACGGGCAGTGTCCATCGCGAGTGCCGAGGGCCAGGTGGACGAGCTCGTCTCGCAGATCGACCATGCGTCCGTGAGCTCACTGACCGACGGGACGCTGTGCGGCACCGTCCCTGCGTTCACTTCGCGCGTCGGCCGAGACGACCTGACTGTCACGTCCACCGTCACGTACTTCCAGGCTGACGGATCGCCGATGAACTGTGCGGACGTGGCAAGCGGCGCCATCGAGGCGCGGACGGCTGCCGTGCGCGCGACAACGACGTCAACCCCTCTCCCCAACAAGGCAGCGGTGGTGCGGCACTTCGAGACCATCATCAACCTGCACCTCAATGTCAACATGAAGCAGGCGATCTTCGGCAACGACGGCGTGACGATCACTAACAACAACACGGTGGTCAACGGCGAGAACGGCGCGAACAACGGCGACGTCTACTCGAACGGCTACGTCAATTGCCGGGGCCAGATCTACGGATCTGTCTACGCAGGGACGACTGTCACGTTCGAGAACGACTGCGACTGGATCGCCGGCGATGTCTGGGCTGTCGGAAACGTCACGGCCAACCCCAACAGCATGACCATGGTGGGTGACATCAAGTCGTCGTCGGGGAGCATCTTCCTCAACCAGCTCGGCGCTCAGTCGAACAAGGTCTTCGGCGGCAAGGCATGGGCCCATGTAGCGGTCTCGGGTTCAGCCTGCCCGAGCGCGAAGTGCAACTCGGGCCAGTCCATCAACCCGCCGCCCACAGCGACATTTCCTGAGTTGACCGACGCTCACTGGACTGAACCGGTCACCGATCCTCCCGGGCTGGGCCTGGGGTTTACCACCATCACATTTCCGACGTGCATTGCCGACTTCGGCAACCCGGCATCGCTCGGATACTGGTTGAAGAACAGCGGACCCACGCTGACGCAGAACACGCTCGTCCGGATGCCCAACGACTGCACCGTCGACTTCACGAACGTCAACGGCCAGGTGATGTACCTCAACAAGGACGTTGCGATCTTCGCGCGCGGACTCAATGCGAACGGCCAGGCCTTCAACATCACGGGTCGCCCGCACTTCGTCGGCACTCCAGGTGCGCTGAAGAATCTGTACTTCATCCAGGACTACCACACGCCCGACTGCACGAAGGTCGGGATCGATGTGAACAACCACATCACCGCCGACGAGAACATCCGGCTGCTCATGTACACACCGAACAAGTTCTACTCGGCGTCGGGTAACAGCGAGATCATCGGCCAGATCTTCAGCGGGTGCGTCGCCGAGATCAACAACGTCATGGACCTCTCCTACAGCCTCCTCCCCGTCACCGGCATCCAGAACATCAGCGCGATGTCGTATTCTGCAGAGATCGTCGCCAAGCGAGAGACATCCTGAGGCCAGTCGGTGATCGTTGAGTACGGAGTGTCTGCGGGCACCGTTGCCGCAATCGTAATTGTCATCGCCGCAGGTGTAGGCCTCTTGATCGGCTCCTTCCTCAACGTCGTGATCTGGCGCGTTCCCCGCGGCGAGTCGATCGTCTCCCCGCCCAGCGCCTGCCCGAGGTGCGGCCACGTGATCCGCGCACGCGACAACGTTCCGGTGATCTCGTGGTTGATCCTCCGCGGCCGATGCCGGGACTGCGGTGAGCCGATCTCTCGGCGCTACCCGCTGGTCGAGGCCAGCACGGGCGTGCTGTTCGGACTCACGGCGTGGCACTTCGGGTTGAGCTGGGCACTGCCGGCCTATCTGTTCCTCGCCGCGGTCTCGGTCGCGCTCGCGCTCATCGACCTCGACACGAAGAGGCTGCCGAACGCGATCGTGCTGCCGTCGTATCCAGCCGCGATCGCCCTGCTGGCGCTGGCGAGCTGGAACCCGGGCGGCGCGAGTGACTGGTCCGCGCTGGGACGCGCGCTCCTCGCCGGCGCGGCACTGTACGCCGTGTACTTCGCGCTCATGGTCGTCTACCCGGCCGGCATGGGCTTCGGCGACGTGAAGCTGGCCGGTGTGCTCGGGCTGTTCCTCGGCTGGATCGGGTGGGGCGCTCTCGTCGTCGGCTGGTTCGCTGCGTTCCTCCTCGGCGGCCTGTTTGCGATCGGTCTGCTGGTGGCGGGACGCGCCAACCGCAAGACGGGGATCCCGTTCGGTCCGTGGCTCCTCCTTGGTGCAGCTGTAGGGATCGCCTGCGGGCAGGCGATCGCCGACTGGTATCTGGGTGTGCTCTGAGACCGGCGTCGGAGCAACGCTTCGGGACGAATCCATGTCACCCGCTCAAGGTCCCCTGGCGTACGCCCGATAGAGGGAACGGAAGCGTTCGGAATCGAAAGGGGCACCAGTGGCCAGCACCCGGGTGATCGGGCTCGACATCGGCACCACGGCTGTCCGGGCTGCAGAGCTCGAGTTCGGTAGCGGTGGGCCGACCGGCAAGGGCGGCGCCACGCTGCTCCGCTACGGGCAGGTCCCGCTCCCGATGGGCGCGGTGCGCGACGGTGAGGCCATCCAGCCGGAGACCGTCGCAACTGCGCTCCGCCAGCTGTGGCTCCAGCAGAAGTTCAGCTCACGCGAGGTCGTGATCGGCGTCGGGAACCAGCGCGTCCTGGTCCGCGAGCTCGACCTCCCGTGGATGCCGCTGCCCCAGCTCAAGGCCTCGCTGCCGTTCCAGGTGCAGGAGCTGCTGCCGATGTCGACCGACGAGGCGTTGCTCGACTACTTCCCGACGAGCGAGTTCGACGGGCCGAACGGACGGACCGTCCAGGGGATGCTCGTCGCTGCTCAGCGCGACACGGTCAGCGCGAACGTGCTCGCTGCCGAGAGCGCCGGGTTGCACCCGACGATGGTCGACCTCAACGCGTTCGCCCTGCTGCGCTCGGTGGCGCGAGGCGACCTGGCCCAGCGGATCGTCGCACTCGTCGACATCGGCGCAAGCGTGACGAACGTGGTGATCGCCGTGCACGGTGTGCCGCGCCTCATCAGGACGCTGCCCCTGGGTGGGCAGAACGTGACGAACGGCGTCGCGGCCGCGCTCGGGATCGCGGCCCCCGAGGCCGAGATGCTCAAGCGGGAGATCGGTGTCGGCTTCGCCGTCGGGCCTGAGCAGGCCGTCGCGGCAGAGGCCATCAGCAACGTAGCGCGGACTCTCGTCGAGGCCGTGCGCAACACCTTCGTCTACTACTCGGGCAACAACCCGGGGGCGGCGATCGAGGTCGCCGTCATGACAGGCGGCGGCTCACACCTGCCTGGGCTCGGCCAGTACCTGTCGAGCGCGGGTCGCCTGCCGGTGACGCTCGGCGATCCGCTGGCCGGCCTCAAGATCGGCAAGTCGATGCCTCGGGGCGCGCTTGCCGGACTCGAGTCTCTGGTCGCCCTGCCGATCGGCCTTGCCTACGGAGTTGCCGCATGACCGCCGTGATGGATCGCTCGAAGCCGAAGAACGCTGGACCGACGCTGATCGGCGTGTCGCTGCCGCAGGTGAACCTCCTGCCGCCCGAGGTCCGCGCCAAGCGTGGCCTGAAGGTCCTCAAGCGGTGGCTTGGCGTGAGTCTGCTCGCGACGCTCGTGCTCTGCGTGCTGGCCTACGGCGTGAGCCTCATGTCCGCCGCCGCTGCGCAGTCTGACCTGGTCACTGCGCAGGACGAGACTGCTCGGCTTCAGAAGGAGCAGCAGCAGTACGCCGAGGTGCCGCTCGTGCTGAACGCTCTGGCGAACGCGAAGGCGGCGCGGACTCTCGGGATGTCGACCGAGGTGCAGTGGAAGAACTACCTCGACGCGATCACGGCGGTGATGCCGGCGGGCGTCAGCCTCGAGACCATCACCGTCACGGGAGCGACGCCGATGACAGCGGCGGCGGCACCAGGCAGTGTCCTGCAATCGGCCAGCGTCGGGCAGATCCAGTTCAGTGGGCGCATCGATACCTTGCCTGACACGGCCGCATGGATCGACGCCCTCAATGCCGTCCCAGGCTTCTCCGACGCGTGGGTGTCGACGACCGCGATCGGCGAGACCAACAAGGTCGTCTACTACACCGTGAACTCGACCGTCCAGGTCACGGACGTTGCGTACGCCAAGCGGTTCGCCGCAGCTGAAGGGACCAAGTGACATGGGCGGAGCCAAGAGGAGTACCTGGATCGGCGGAACGGTCTTCGTCGCGCTGGTCATCATGGTCGCGACATACTTCCTCGCGGTGTCCCCGACGCTGGCCACGGCGTCCGAGACGCGCGCCGAGGTCGAGTCGACTCAGCAGTCCAACGAGCTGCTGCAGCGGAAGATCACGCAGCTCGCGGCGGACTTCGCCAAGCTTCCCGAGTACAAGGCGGACCTCGCGGCAGTCCGGGTGCAGATCCCGGTCGGCGCCGACCTGTCCGGCTATCTCCGGCAGCTCGACGCGATCGCCGTCGCGCACTCGGTGACGCTGACTTCCGTGAACCCGTCGGTGGCGGAGATGGTCGTCCCGGTCGTGTCCGCCGCGGCAGCAGCAGCCGTGCCGACCCCTGCACCAACCGCCGAGGCCACCGCCGCAGACGCCACAGGAACAGACGCGACGAGCGCTACAGCTGCCGCGCCTGTCGCCAACGCAGGACCCACGGGCTTTGCGGCAATTCCCTTCACGATGACCGTGGTCGGCACCTACGACAACGGGTTGGCCTTTCTCAGCGACCTGCAGAACGCCACGCCGCGACTGTTCCTCGTGACAGGGCTGACGGGGACGTCGCAGGCCCAGATCGTCGCCGGGGGTGGCCGCCCCGCGACCGCGATCGGGGACATCGAGCTGGCGGTCACCGGCTTCACGTATGTCCTGACAGACCCCACCGCGATCCAAGCTCCAGCGGATCCTGCCGCCGCGGTGCCCGCGCTCCCGGGTGCCGTCGCCGGCAAGAACCCGCTCATCCCGCTCGGCGGCAAGTAGCACGACCCACGGCCCGGATGAGGCGCTCCAAGCCCCGCCCGACATGGGAAGATGCGCACCATGCTTCGTTGGTTGACATCCGGTGAGTCCCACGGCCAGGCGCTGGTCGGCATCCTCGAGGGGGTGCCGGCCGGCGTCGCGGTCGAGTCCGCCGACATCCGGGCGGCGCTCGCCCGTCGGCGCCTCGGCTACGGGCGCGGCGCACGGATGAAGTTCGAGCAGGACGAGGTGCGGATCCTCGGCGGCGTGCGCCTGGGGGAGACCCAGGGCGGCCCGGTCGCGATCGAGATCGGCAACTCCGAGTGGCCCAAGTGGGTCGACGTGATGTCCGCGGACCCGGTCGACGACCCCGAGAAGCTGAACCGCGCGCGCAACGCCCCGCTCACGCGTCCCCGGCCCGGCCACGCCGACCTCGTGGGCATGCGCAAGTTCGCGTTCGACGACGCCCGTCCAGTGCTGGAGCGAGCGAGCGCCCGCGAGACCGCGACGCGTGTCGCCCTGGGGGTTGTCGCGGCCCATTTCCTCGAGCAGGCCGCAGGAATCCGGCTCGTCTCGCACGTCGTGGCGATCGGTCCGGTCGCGGTGCCCGACGACGCCGCGCTGCCCACGCCCGACGACGTGGACGCGCTCGACGCGGACCCGGTGCGCTGCCTCGACGCCGATTCGTCGGCCGCGATGGTCGCCGAGATCGACGACTGCCATGACGCGGGCGACACGCTCGGCGGGGTCGTCGAGGTGCTCGCGTACGGCGTCCCGTCCGGTCTCGGCTCGTACGTGCACGCCGACCGTCGCCTCGACGCGCGGCTCGCCGGTGCCCTCATGGGCATCCAGGCCATCAAGGGCGTCGAGGTCGGCGACGGCTTCCGGACCGCGGCACGCCGGGGTTCGCAGGCGCACGACGAGATCGAGCGGGATGCGTCGGGCCGGATCGTGCGGCGGACCAACCGGGCCGGCGGCCTTGAGGGCGGCATGACCAACGGAGAGATCGTGCGTGTCCGCGCCGCGATGAAGCCCATCTCGACGGTGCCGCGAGCGCTCGACACGATCGACACCACGTCGTCGGAGCCTGCCAAGGCTCTGCACCAGCGTTCCGACGTGTGTGCCGTGCCGCCTGCAGCGGTCGTCGCGGAAGCGATGGTCGCGCTCGTGCTCGCGGACGCGCTGCTCGAGAAGTGCGGGGGAGACTCCGTGGGCGAGGTGCGCCGCAACCTGCACGCGTACCTCGACGCCATCCCCGAGCTGCAGCGCTGAGCAACGCGCCCGGCATTCCCGGGCGGCGGGGGCTGTTGCCCGACCGGGCAGACCGGGATGATCGGGACGTGCGCGACACGACCCGACGATCGACCCCCGCAGCTCACGCCGAGGTTGAGGTCCCCGAGCTGAGCCTGGTCGTCGTGCACGGCATCGGCAGCCAGTCCGACGGCGCCACCGCGCGCGACTGGGCGCAGTCGGCGGTCGAGTTCCTCACGCGCAGCGGGACGCCCGCGCGGATCACCGACGTCGTCCCGCCGGGCATCGGCGCGCCGCCCGCCTACACGGTCGAGGTCAACGCGCCGGGCGTCGTCGCCGGCCTGCCGGTTGTGCGGCTGCAGTTCGTGGACGCGTACTGGGCGAACGCCTTCCCGGCGCCGAGCATCAGAAAGGTCGTGCGCTGGCTGTTCACGCTCGGCCCGAATCTCGCCGTCGCGCAGGCGGTGCTGTCCGCGCACCGCGACGTGCAGCCGCTGTCGCCTGGCGGCTCGCAGCGGACCAGTACGGCCGCGACGGTCGTGCGTCGGTGGGGTGCACTGACCCGCATCCTCCCGGTGACGTTCCAGCTGGTCTCGGTCGCGTTGCTCGCGCCCGTGCTGGCCGTTATCGCGCTCGCCCTGCTCGTGGTGACGGTGCTGCCGATCCCGGGTCTGCGTCGCGCGGTTGCGGGTGGCCTCGGCTTCCTCAGCGCCGGCATCGGTGACGTCACGACCGCGCTGCAGGACCCGACGTCCCTGAAGGCCATCAGGGCGCGCGTCCGGTGGACCATCGACCACGAGCTGGCGCGCCTCGGCGACCCCCGCCGGGTCCACGTGCTCGCGCACTCCCAAGGCGGGTCGATCGCGTACGGCGTCCTCGCAGGCATGCCGCCCGACCGACGTCCGACCAGGTTCACGACCGTCGGCGCCGCGACCGGGCGGCTCAACGACCTGCGGCACCTCGACCCGCTCCCGTCGTGGGCCACCGCCGCAACGACGTCGAGCGCCGTCGCGGCTCTCTCGATACTGCCGCTGTTCGGACTGCATCCGGCGCTCGTGCTCGTTCCGGTGGCGTGGATCTGCGCGATCGGCGCGCTCCAGTGGGTCTATTGGTCCAGGCGGTTCGCGGGCGACGGCGCCATCCCTCGCCTCGACCCGCTCATCGGCGTCGACTGGCTGGACCTGTGGGCGCCGTTCGACCTGGTCCCGAACGGACGAGCCGTCGAGCAGGGGGTGTCCGGATACCGGGTCACGCTGGTACCGGGCGGCATGTCGGTGCTCCACGACCATGTGTCCTACGCGTCGGACCTCGCCGAGACGGTGCCGAGGGTGCTCGCCCACGCGAGCGGAGCGTTGCCGAGGATCCGTGAGCTCGCCATGCGCCCCGGTGCCCTCGCACCGGGCGGCGCCCAGCTCGGCGCACGGCGCGGTCTGCGGGCCCGGCCGTCCCTGCGCGACTCCGGCGGCACAGGGACGAGCTGGATGCCCTGGGAGGGTCGCGACTGGTTGTCACTGGTCCTGCGCGTCGTGACGTGGCTCGGGGCGGCGACCCTCGTCGTTGCGTACCGCTGGACCCATCTGGCGGCGTGGGGACGGTGGATGCGGCAGGTCGACGCGGTCGACAGCGTTGCCGTCGTCGTCGACCGCTGGCTGACGTGGGCGACCGGGCTGTTCACGTCAGCGGGGTCGCACTGCTGCACCTCCGCGTCGCCAGTCGCCGGCGCGGCCCTCGTGGCGGTCGTCGCCGCCGTTCTCGCGGCCCTTGCCTGGCGTGCGATCGCGGCTGTCCAGCGCCGATCACTCACCCGCTGGCTGGCGACTGGTCTGGTGGAGCGCAGCGTCATCCAGCTCTCAGGCCCGCTCGTGGCCGTCGTGCTCGCGTGGATCGTCCTGGCGGTCGTCGCCGTCGTCGTTCTCGTGGGCGGTCCACCGGGGACGTGACTGGCGGGCGGTACGGTTCCCCTGTGCCTGACGACCTCCCAGCCCTACGCCCCGGTGGCGGCCCTCGCATCGTGCTCATCGGACCGCCCGGGTCGGGCAAGTCGACGGTGGCCGCGGCGCTCGGTCAACGCTGGCAGCTTGCGGTCCGGGACACCGACGACGACATCGAGCGCGTCGCTGCGAAGTCGATCAGCGACATCTTCGTTGACGACGGCGAGCCGGCCTTCCGGGAGCTCGAGCGCGCGGCGGTGGCGGCCGCGCTCGCCGAGCACGACGGTGTTCTCGCGCTCGGCGGGGGATCGGTGCTCGACGAGGCCACACAGGCTGCCCTCGCGGCCTACGCGTCGGCGGGAGGTGTCGTGGTGTTCCTCGACGTCTCGCTCGCGCACGCGGCGCCCCGCGTCGGCTTCAACACGGCCCGACCGCTGCTGCTGGGGAACCCGCGCGCGCGCTGGGCGGCCCTCATGGAGGAGCGGCGACCGGTGTACGAGCGGGTGTCCACGCTGCGCGTGGCCACGGACGGCGTGACACCGACGGAGATCGCCGAGGAGATCGAACGCGGACTGAGCCGGCTGCGGCTCGGTCGCGGCACCGAGGACGGGAACGAGGCTGGGTATGACGAGCACTGAGGCGCACGGTGGGGCGCGGGTCGTGAGCGTCGCGGGGGATGCGCCGTACGACGTCGTCATCGGCCATCACCTCCTCGGCGAGCTGCCGCGACTGTTGGGCGACCGTGTGCAGCGGGTCCTCGTCATCCACGCGGCCGCGCTCGCGACGTCGGCGGACGCGATCCGCGACGACCTCCTGTCCCACGGGTACGAGGCCCTGCTCGCCGAGGTGCCCGACGCGGAGGCCGCGAAGACCGCCCAGGTCGCCGCTTTCTGCTGGCAGGTGCTCGGGCAAGCCGACTTCACCCGGAGCGACGCCATCGTCTCGCTCGGCGGCGGCGCCACGACGGATCTCGCCGGGTTCGTCGCCTCGACGTGGCTGCGCGGGATCCGCGTCGTGCACGTCCCGACGACGCTGCTCGCGATGGTCGACGCCGCCGTCGGCGGCAAGACGGCCATCAACACGGTCGAGGGCAAGAACCTCGTCGGCACGTTCTATGCGCCCGCCGGGGTCCTGTGCGACCTCGCGTCGCTCGAGACCATGCCGCGCTTCGACTACATCGCGGGCCTCGGTGAGGTCATCAAGACCGGCTTCATCGCCGACCCGCGCATCCTCGAGATCGTCGAGGCCAACTCCTCGCTCGTTGCCGACCCGGTCCGGGCGGCCGGCTCTGCCGAGCTGCTCGAGCTCATCGAGCGGTCCGTCGCCGTCAAGGCGCGCGTCGTGGGGGAGGACCTGCGCGAGGCCGGTCTCCGCGAGATCCTCAACTACGGCCACACGTTCGGTCACGCCATCGAGCAGGTCGAGCGGTACTCGTGGCGCCACGGCGCGGCCGTGTCGGTCGGCATGGTCTTCGCGGCCGAGCTCGCACGGCTCGCGGGCCGGCTCAGCGACGCCGACGTAGAGCGCCACCGCTCGGCGCTGACCTCGGTCGGGCTTCCCGTCACCTACCGCGGGGACCGCTGGGACCAGCTGCTCGCCGCGATGCGCCGCGACAAGAAGACGCGCGGCGACCTGCTGCGGTTCGTGGTGCTCGAGGGCATCGGGCGGCCGACTCGTCTCGAAGGCCCCGACCCGACACTCCTCGCCGCGGCATACGCCGAGGTCAGCGAGGGTGCCGCCGCGCCGAGCCGCGCGATCTCGCTCTGAGCCTCGCGTCCCCTAGGCTCGGCGCATGACGCGTGTCCTGGTGCTCAACGGTCCCAACCTCGGTCGGCTCGGAGTCCGCGAGCCGGACGTCTACGGCTCCGCGTCGTACGCCGACCTCGTCACCGCGGGCGCCCGTTGGGGAGCCGAGCTCGGCCTCGACGTCGAGGTCCGCCAGACCGACTCCGAGTCCGAGCTCGTCGGCTGGCTCCATGAGTCCGTCGACTCAGGCACGCACGTCGTGCTCAACCCGGCCGCGTTCACGCACTACTCCTACGCGCTGCGCGACGCCGCGGCCCAGGTCACGAAGGCCGGCCTCGTGCTCGTCGAGGTGCACCTGTCGAACCCGTATGCACGCGAGACGTTCCGGCATACGTCGGTGATCGGCGGCGTCGCGACCGGAACGGTTGCGGGCTTCGGTTTCGAGTCGTACCACCTCGCGCTGCTGGCAGTCGCCTCCCGGCTCAGCTGACCCGGTGGACCCGAGGGTTCTGGACGCTAGATGCGCAGAGCCTCGAGTCGACGACATCGAGGCTTGTTAGATCACGAACAGGTCGCTAGCCTTGTTGTATGTGGGTCATGACGATAGATCAGCAGGGGAGCCAGGTCGTC